>NZ_JAERIS010000024.1 GCF_017979425.1 Helicobacter salomonis
CCTCTATATGTTTGGGGTTTTGGATAAATTTCTCAATATATACGCTTCCGTCTCCAAACCCCCACAGCCAGTGCATGCGCCCTCAGTGCAACCACAGGAACCTCAGGTGTTTCAGACACACAAGAGGATTACATTCTCTCTCCCATGGTGGGCACCTTTTATCGCGCCCCCGCTCCTGGAGCCAATCCCTATGTCAACCCCGGCGATACAATCAGAAAGGGGCAAACTATTGGGATTGTCGAAGCAATGAAAATCATGAATGAAATCGAAGCCGAATGCGATTGTAAAATACTCTCTGTAGAGGTAGAGGACGCCACCGCCGTAGAATACGGCACCCAGCTTGTCAAAATCCAAAAACTCTAAGGGACCCCATGCCAGAGAAAAAGAACCTACAGCGCATTCTCATCGCTAACCGCGGGGAAATCGCCCTACGCGCGATTCAAACCATTGAGCTCATGGGTAAGCAATCCATCGCCATTTATTCCATTGCCGATAAAGATGTCCACTATCTCAACACAGCCAGTGCCAAGGTCTGTATCGGGGGAGAAAAGTCTGCCCAGAGTTACTTAAACATCCCTGCTATCATCAGCGCAGCCGAGCTCTTTGAAGCCGATGCCATTTTTCCAGGCTATGGCTTTTTGAGCGAAAATCAAAACTTTGTAGAAATCTGCAGCCACCATGGAATCGAGTTCATCGGCCCTAGCGCACAGGTCATGGCTTGCATGAGCGATAAATCCAAGGCCAAAGCTCTGATGAAAGAGGCGGGCGTGCCCGTGATTGAGGGGAGCGAGGGAGTTTTGCGCGGGTATGAAGAGGCTCTGAGTGTGGCTGAACGCATCGGCTTTCCCATCATCATCAAGGCGGCCAATGGCGGGGGAGGGCGGGGTATGCGCGTGGTGCAAGACCCCGCCTTGCTCAAAAATCTCTACCTAGCTGCAGAAACAGAGGCCTTGAGTGCTTTTGGAGACGGAAGCGTATATATTGAGAAATTTATCCAAAACCCCAAACATATAGAGGTGCAAATTTTTGCAGATAAACATGGCAATGTGGTGCATGTGGGCGAGCGGGATTGTTCCACCCAACGCCGCCAACAAAAACTCATCGAAGAGACCCCCGCCATCGTGTTGAGCGAGGGAGTGCGCGCGCGCCTCTTAGAAACGGCGATCAAAGCGGCCAAATACATCGGCTATGTGGGGGCGGGCACTTTTGAGTTTCTGCTCGACTCCAATGGGGAAGACTTTTACTTCATGGAAATGAACACACGCCTCCAAGTGGAACACACAGTGAGTGAAATGGTGAGTGGGTGGAATTTCATCGAGTGGATGATTCAAATCGCACAGGGGCAAGCCCTCCCCCCTCAAGAGCACATCCACACCCAAGGGCATGCCATCGAGTGCCGTATCACCGCCGAAGACCCTAAAAACTTCTACCCCAGTGCTGGGCTCATCACCTCTTGGATTGCCCCGGGGGGTCTGGGCGTGCGTTTAGACACCCACGCTTATGCTGGTTATCGCGTCCCCCCCTTCTATGACTCGATGATTGGCAAGCTCATCGTGCACGCCCCCACGCGCGATCAGGCGATTGTAAAGATGAAACGCGCACTCAGGGAATTTAAGGTCGAGGGAATCAAAACCACCATTCCCTTCCACCTAGAGATGTTAGACAACCCTGATTTCCGCCACAACCGCATCCATACCAAGTATTTAGAACAGCATAGCGAGTGAAGCGCCTAATTACGCTGACGCATTTGATAAGCCAGCGCACGCTGGTTTTGTGTGTCTAAGTGATAGCGTTTATCATAGGCATTCTGCACGGCAATCTTTAAAATATCGCGCTGATTAGCATAGAGGGGCTCATCCCATATATCCAGCACCAGCCCATAGAGTTGGATATTGCCCACCAAGAGCTCAAAGACTCGGGCGCGGTCTTTGAGATACAAATCTTCATCTAAGCCATAATGAGTCACATGCAAGAGCACGCGTGCAAAAACCTTAGAGGCAAGCCTGGAGGGGAGTTTTTGGGATAAATAGGTTTTGAGTTTCTCTAGCTGGGAGTCTAGATCGTTTTGATTGGAAAAGATCAACACCCCAAAAATCAACACTTGGGCATTGAGTTTCTTGCCTAAATGGCGGGTTTGCCACTGGATGAGCCATTTTCTGATCTTAGAGAGTTGGTAGAACGCTGGCATGCATACTCCTCAAATTTTGGGAGAGTATAACACACCCCACCCCTCCAATCCCCTCCAAATCTTCAAACTAGCCTAGAAGTTGTAGACATAGTTGAAGAAGACGGACACATTTCTTTTGTAAGCAACGGTGTCTCTTAGCCCATTCAAATCACTTTTGAAGTAGTAGTTCACCGCCAAAGGAATGCGCAGCCCAATCTCAAAACCATTGTGCTTGTTGATATTGGTTCTAAAGCCAATATTGAGGGGCACTTGGAAGTAGCTGGTATTCATCTGCGCACTACCTCCCTGAGATTTGATGTAATTCATGCTACTGATGTAGCTACTCGCACCCTTGACAAGCCATGAACTACCTGCTAGCATAAAGCCTGCAAAGATACCACTAGTGTATTTTGCATCCTTGCTTTCATAGAAGTTGTAGAGTGCATCGATCCCAGCCCCATAGACAAAGTTATCTAACTCATCTGTGCTACCATCCATGAAGGTTCCGTGTTGGTAACTGAAGCTAGCATAGTAACGCAAACCAAAGCGTTTCTTTTTACCAAAGAATTGCTTATACCCAAACTGTGCATTCACCCCATACATGTTGCCATTGGAGTTGCTGGTGCGCATGGGGGACAGATGAGCTCCATTGTAAGTCGTGACAATATTGCGCTGTGCAAGTTGCTGCGCCATTTTCAACTGTGCTGCTTTGGCATAGGTTAAGGCTGTTTGCACTTTGCCCAGCAAGTTTGTGACGGCTTGAACTTGCTGGGGGGTCAAACTCCCCTGAGTAACAGGTAATCGATCCTTTGGCATCAATACAATTGCCTTCAAAGGCCCTAGGCCTTCCACGCTCGCACCGTTGACACCGGGTTGTCCCTGGTTAGCAGCTAGCTCACTGGCTAAAACCTGCTGGAGGTCTTGCAACTGAGTGATCACCCCAAGCAGATTGCGCATTGCGCTGTCATAGTTGATCGTGGGGCTAGCAATCTGCGTGTAAACCGCCCTGAGTGCCCCAAAGGCGTTTTGGGCTTGAGTGTCCGTGGTGGTAGAGCCAGCTACCGCTTCGGTCATGCCTGTTAAGAGCTGGACCACCGTAGAGCTCTGCTTGGAAAGGAATGTCGCCTGATCGTTGATCACCGTGGTGACATTTTGCAAATAGGTCTGAGCGGTGTCGCTAGTAGCCCCACCAGTGGTAGAGAGCAAGCCTAGCGCGCTAGTGGCTGAATCATTAGCTGCAAGCATGCCAAGCAACATCTTAGCCTCAGCTCCCACAGGGGTACTGGGGTTGATAGTGGGCAAACTGCTATTAGCACTCTTCATCGCGCTTAAGAGTCCATTAATCGTATTGATGGAGGTGGTGCTAAGTTGCCCTTTGCTCACGCTTACATTGCTAGCAGGGTTAAGCATCCCTTTGAGATTGTGCATGCTTGCGGCGTTGTTGATGGCGACTTGGAGCACATCGGCGATGCTGGTTTTGCTATTGAGCAGGCCACTCAAACCAGACTTACCACTTTCTCCCGTGGCTGCGTTCGTGTAGGTTTGAGCTTGGGCAAGCATGTTAGCAAGGGTGGTGTTGAGCAAGTTTGCTTGCATCGTGCTACTAAAGTTAGTCGTGTCAGCCAACACTTGGGTGGCTGCAGCGACAAGCTGGGCGGGGGTGGCCATGCTCATTAATTTGGCCACATTCAAGCTAGAGAGAGTAGCAGCCGACAAGCCCATATTCTGTCCCACATAGAAGGCCATCAACCCGGCCAAATTGGTGGCGGCGTTGGCAGTGCCGGGAATTGGTGCGATGTCAGGGGTGCTGGAGTTGGTGCTCTTATCCAAAGCGTATTGGGCCAACGCTTGGGTGGTGGTGGCTAACGCGCCTGAATCGCTCCCTCCGCTGGCGGCTGTTTTATTAAAGAGCGTGTTGGCGTTTTGCACAATACTGGCGATGGCGTTGTAAGTAGCCGCGTTGGTGATGGCAACATCGGTTGTCGCGGTGGTACTACCCCCCAAGGTTCCAGTAGCCTTAACCGCTCTGAGCGCGTTGGAGTAGTCAGTGCTCCAATCCAAGGCATTTTGGAGCATCTTGCTCACATTAGCACTGAAACCAGGAGAGCCGAAGCTAGACACCGCCGCTCGAACAGAGGGCTTGAAGCCGGCGTTGAGGAGTTGCAACGCGCCATTGGGGCCCACAAACTTATTGAGATTGGTAAAGAAAGTCTGACCCGTGGTCGCAGTGAGCGTAGCGTTGGCAGTCCCCACAGTGCCCTCAAGAGCATTTTTTAAATCCGTGAGGAGGGCACTATTAGCGGTTGCAGCAGCATTGAAACCACTAGGATTAGCTAAATACCCCTTAAGGCTGGAGCTCGCTTCAATCGCGCTGACAATGTCGTTCACTGCGGCTACAGTGGTCTCAGTGATCATCGTGTAAGCGGCGTCAGGATGGGTGGTGTTTGTAGCACTAATGGCGTTGGACATGTCGGTAAACACCGCTGCCAACTGCCCAGCTGTGCCTTGGATGGTGGAGCTCGTTCCAGTGCTATCCCCCATCACATCATTCACCGCTGTAATCGCATCTTGGTTACCCACAATCCCATTGGTTTGCCCAGCAACAGGGGTGAGCATTCCAGAAAGGCCCACAATGCCCTGAGCCACTTGGAGGAAAGTAACATCGTTAGTGTTGACAGCTCCAGTTGCTGCTGTAGTGTTAAACCCATTCCCACTCCCCGTAGCGGTCAAATTGCCCAAAGTCAGGTTAGCACTGAGATTAAGTCCTGTGGCAGTGGTTGTCAATCCCCCCACAGCCGTGCTGATCGCGTTATAGGCCCCTAGCGCGCTACTGACATTGCTACTCAAGTTGGTGGTAACCACCTTGTTATCGCTCACCTCCGCTGGGCTAAAGTAGCCCGCTAGATTGTAGATCGAGCTAGCGATATTGTTGAGATCGGTAGCTGCCTGGGTGCCTGCCCCAGAGGCGGGCGCGCTCAAAATGGAGTTGCTGGTGTTGAGATTGGTAAAATAGCTATTCCAGGTTTGGGCGTTGGTGATGTCATTGCTCACCGTGGTAGAAAGATTGGTGAACGCGCTGTTATTGAGATCTAGCGTGGTGGACGCACTGGGGGTAAGGCTACTGGAGGTGGCAATATTGAAAAGCCCGGTATCACGGCTAGCCGTGCTCACCAACGCTTGAGCGGCCGCTTGGTAGCCATTGCTTTTAAGCACTTGGTTTTGTTGCATGATGAGCGCATAAGGGTTGTTGGCGATGGCAGCATCCACCTTAGCTTGCAAGCCCTGCAAGTATTCGTAGCGATTCAAGAGGTTTTGCAAATTGTTGATCGCATCTGTGCCCACAGAATTGCCCGTGAGGGTTTTGTAATCGCTATTGCCCTGAAGGTATTTGATCACATCTGCGGCGATGCTAACCCCCTTGCCATCGGTCAAATTATTGAGCAAGGCTACATTGTGGTTGTAGGCGTTGATCGCGTTGATGATGGTGGTCGCGCTGGTCACAGCTGTGCTAGATTTGCTGATAGGGTTGAACAAATCGGCCGGGTTGATTTGTTTGAGCAGATTGCCCAGAGCTGTCGCTGCCGCGATTGCGTTGTTCAAATTAGTCGCAGTGTTGGCCACAGAACCGCTACCCACTACCAAGACCTTGCTAGAACCCAAGCCCCCTACATTGGGAATCAGGGCGGTGTTAGCTGTGATGAGGGTATTGGCATCTGTGAGCACTTGGGCGACCCCGCTAGCCGTGCTCAAATCCTGCTTGTTGGTGAGCAAATTATTCAAGCTGGACACAAGATTGGGGCTACTACTACTGGTAGTGCTGGCACCTGCGCCCAGACCCATCACCGCTCGATAGGCTGCCCAAACATACGGGGCATTAGTCTCAGGGGTGCTGATGAGGGGAGTTAAAGCCTTTGTGGCCTCAGAATTAGCCGTGTCGATGGTGATTGTGCCACTGGCGAGTTGTTGCCCAATGGGGAGCAGGGCATTCACTACGGACACCAAAGTGGTGCCGGTGTTGTAATAAGTCGAATTTGTGAGGGCAGAATAAGGGCTCATAGAATTATAGGCAGCATTGCTTGTCGTAACAATGTCCCCGGCAAAACCCTGATTGCCAGTAGTTTGATTTCCAAACGCTCCGGTGTAGCTGGTGCTAATCGCATTGGAGGTTAAGATCCCTCCAGAGAGCAGGCTATTGATGGTGTTGAGATTGTTCAGGTTGGTGAGCTCATTGCCCCCATTGGCATTAGCACTCACGCCTCCGCCTCCCCCAAGCCCAAAAGTGTTAGGGCTGACATTCACGCTGTAGTTGTTCATATTGCTAGTGGTTTGGATGTTTCCATTATTGAAGAAAATGGCCCCATTTGTGCCACTATAGAGTGTGCTCACGGCTTTATTCAAGTCAGCCACCAGCCCCTGCAAAGTGGAGATATTAAAGCTAGAGCTACTAGCCCCCGTGCCATTGAGCAGCAAGGGCAAAGCCCCCTGAAGCTGGGCTGTTAAGGTGTTTACCGCCGCATTAGCAAAGCCTAAGTTTTGCACGGAGCTAATGGAGCTACCCAACAAGCTAGATAGGCCTATGCCCAAGCCCGCTGTGCCGCCAGTGGTAACCCCCATGTTCTCATAGCTGGCGATCTGAGCTTTAAGGGCTTGGATTTGGCTACTCAAATCGCTAACACTGAGCTTGCCACTCAAAAAGTTTTGGCGCGCACTCACCCCAGTGGCCGCTCCGATTTCTTGAGCAAGGGGGCTGAGTTCTTTCAGATAGCCCAACACGGCAGTGGCTTGGCCAGGAGCGGTGAGTGTAGTAACATTGAGCCCATGATCGACTGTCTTCATATTGGATTGGATACCATTGAGCGTTTCAAGGAGAGCATTGACTGCAGTGGTATCTGTGGCGGTGTTGTTAAAGGCAATGGTTTGCCCCCCCACACCACTAGCAAGCGCTGCCACCAGCTGGCCAATTGCAGAAGCGTTATATGTACCGGCATCTGTAGGGGTTGTGGCGGCCGCACCCGTAAGGTTTCCTAAAAGGGTGGTTACTAGGGCTTTAGCGGTAGGACTGATGGTGTCCAAAGTCGTGCCCACCGCCGTGTTGATATCTACCGCAACGGTAGCGTTACCGATGAGAGCCACTAGCACATTTGTTAAATTGAACGTCGTGCCAGCAGTCGCACTCTCGATCATTTGGATTTGAGTCGCGACACTCTGGGCATTGCTAATCGTGTTAAAGACACTCGGCAGGGTGGCTATAGTAAGACGGCCAATCGCAGCGGCGTTTTCAGTGGCGGTGAAATTGGCAAGCACATCACTAAGACTTAACAAACTATTGGCAATCTGGGCCTTGGTGGCGGAGGGCTCAACCAAGCTAGGACTCATCCCATTGATGGTCTGGAGCGCGCTTTTGGGCAAATTGGTGGCTAAGAAGTTATTATTCAAAGCATTGGCAATCGCCTCCTTAGTTTGGGCGATCAAGCCATTTTGCGCCGCACTCGCATTCAAGGCCTTGTAGAGATAATCTAGCGCGCTGGCTTGGGATTGCTGCACGCCGGAAGGGGACCTGGAATAATTTTGGGTGATTGCCCCCACATAGTTATTGAGCAGGTCCTCTGAGTTGAAGAAAGCCTTGATGTTATTGAGGGCTAGGGCTTGGTTGTTGATCGAATCGGCATCATTATCCGCACTATTGAGAGCACCGCTGTTGTACATCACATTGGCTGCGGCGTTGTTGATCCCCTGGGTTAAGACATTGCCTAACAAGCTGGAGCTAGAGAGCATGCCCCCTAGGGTGGTGCTGTTCTTGCTATAACTCATCGCATAGCCTAAAAGCTTGCCTAAAGCCGTGTTGTAGGCCGCGTTGTAGGCACTTTGGTTAACCACGCGCTGGGTGATCCAAGAGGTGGTGGTGCTGGTGGCAGCTGGACCTGTAAGGGGGTAAGCGGTGGTGCCAGAGGTGGTGTTGTTTACTTTCACATTGTCTGAGGTAGTGCTCACCGCTGTGTCCACCCCATTGGTGTTAAGATAGCTGGCCAGCTTGTCTAGCAAGGTGCTCAAGGTGTTGTAACTAGAGGAGGAGCCATTGTTAAAGGCGTTGAAAAGCTGGCCTAGACCCGCGGCTCCGATACCGCTATAGCTGGCTGTGTTAAAGGCAGTAGAGAGATTTGTGTTGCCACTCACCCCACTATTGGCCGTGCTTAAAAGCTGGTTGACCTCTAGGGCTCTAATCAGGGTATCGCCTAAATTGGAAGTGCCAAAGGCACTTTGGAGCTTGCTTAGGTTGGCAGCCACCGCCGTGTAGGCGTTGTAGACAACCTCATAACCATCGCCATGGGGGATATTGTTGTTCAGAGTTTGAGTGGTGTAGACAGTATTAGGGTTGACCAAACCTTGCAAGGCGGCTTTGACCTGGGCAGCACTCTGCGCCCCACGCATGCTACTCAAGGTGGTGAGCACGGCGTTAAGATTAGCCGCAGCCGTGGCGGTGCTAGCGGCATTGGAGTTAGTTACATCGGTTAAGGGGGTGTTGAGCACCCCATTGGCGATGATCTGGAAGTTAGCTAAATCGCTTTTGAGCACGTCCATCACGGTGGTGTAATTTGGATTTATCGTGCTTGCGTTGGTGGCGATCCCTCCGGAGATGTCTTTGTTAATTTGGTTAATGGCACTCAAGGTGTTAAGCGCGTTGGCGTTAGTAAGGGTGTAGGTGGTAGCACCCGCTACGCCAGTCATGGGGGCGGCTGTAAAGAAAGAGGTCCCGGTGGCACCGGTGATCACACCATTAAGCCCATTGATCGCATCTGCAAGCCCGGAAGCGGGGTTGACAAATTGCCCCCCTAAAGAGCTGAGATCCCCTAAGGCGGTACTTAAATCCGCGCTGTAGGTCGCAAAAGAACCCGCGGTGTTTAGGTCGTAACTGAGCGTGTTGATCGAGCTGGTAAGTTGTGTGATATTGGTATACACCCCACCGGCCAAAGTGTTGACCTGATCGGTTGTGTAGCTAGCCCCGACTTGGCTGGGGGTGAGATTGCCCGTTACCTTGGCGGCCTGCCCAGTGCTTCTGGCGATGCTAAAATAATTGTCCGTGATGCCCGTGCCGGGGTCTAAAATATTATTGTTCGTATTTACCCCCCCAAAGGCCGTGCGTGCGCCATAAGCACCCGTGGCGTTGGCCCGCAAAATGCCAACCAAGCCATTCACCGCTGAGAGGTTGTAGATGCCTAATTGGTCTGTGCCAGGGTTGCCTGAAAGACTACTGGGGAGAGTGCCGATGTAGCCATTTAACAGCCCACTGCTACCATAGAGATTGTTAGCCGTGTTGTAAGGGTTGTTGAGTGTCCCATTCCCAAAAGGGGCATTGGGTGCAGCGATGCCAAGTGGGGTGGTGCTACCGGGGGCAGTGATGGGGGCGATGGTGGAATTACCCCATGGAACACCAGCGCCACTACCGGTAGGGCCATTGAAAGCACCAGAAGTATTCATGCTGTAGTTACCCCCCAAGATACCAGAGATGGAGTTAACCATGTTTACTACATTCACATCGGCAGCATCCAAAGAGGGCACCACCCCAAAGCAGGCCCCCAAGGCCAAACTCACGCTTGTTTTAAAACTCGCTTTTTTTCTCATATAGGTCCTTTTCAATGTGTCGCTTTAAAATATGTCGTGTGAAGATTAGGGACAGTTAGCACCAACGCAAAGAGTGTCGCCTGATTGGGGGGTGTTGTAGGGATTTTGACTCGCGGTGGGCGTAGGTGCCAGGTTGGGGCTAGCCCCCGGAGCTTGATTGGCGAACATATTTTGCTGCATTCCCAAGGGGCTATACCCATACGGAGCATTCGTTCCACTAGCCCTTGTCATATTCGAATACTGAAACCCCACACTTCCATAAAAGCCTGAGTTTTCTGCTTGTAATGCGGATACAGAGAGAGCAAGAATACCTGCCATACCGCAGAATTTAATAAAACGAGATGTTAAAATACTCAAATGTAATCATACAATTTCAGAGAGATTGCACACTATCAAAGATGAAAAGCATTCAAGTCATGTTGTGTCAACTTCATCTAATCATGTGAAACTCATCTACCCCTAGTATTTAAGAATATATTCAAGTATTCTGAGTTAAGATGAGCGACAAAAATTTAAAATCTCTTGGTTTTGAGTTTTTGATCTCACTGAAAGGATTAATATGAGTATTTTAACATCTCGTTTTATTAAATTCTGCGGTATGGCAGGTATTCTTGCTCTCTCTGTATCCGCATTACAAGCAGAAAACTCAGGCTTTTATGGAAGTGTGGGGTTTCAGTATTCGAATATGACGAAGGCAACAGGAAGTAATAGTGGTATGCCCCAAGGTCCCCTTTTTGTGCCTGGTAAAAATGCCTACAACTTGGAGCCTATGACCAATGGCAATATTGTCTTGCCCGGTCAGGGAAGTGCGAACACTTCTGCCCTCACGCCCAACCCTTCTAGCACTATTGACATCCCCTAGTTTCTACACCGCACACAATATCAAAGGAGTTTCGTGAAACTTTTTTCTTCTTATAAACGCTCGCTTAGTGTGGCTTTAGCCGCCTGTTTCAACTTCGTCCCCTCTTTGGATGCGACAGAGGTAGATGTCATCAATGTCGTCAACTCCATTTCCGGGTTGCTTGGGGGTAGCTACCAGCTCTCTAACTCTGGTACTGACATGGGGCAGTTCAATGGCTACACCAACTCCGGTGCTGGTGTCAGCTGGGATAGTGGCACCCCTGCGGGTATCTACTCCCTAGGAGCCAGCACACCCCTCAAGGGTTCTGGAGTCGATAGTACCAATGGCTCTGCCAATGGCTCTGGTAGCGGTCCCTTTGGAAATGGCAATGTCAATAACCCTTTCCCCCACGGTACTGGGGGTAGCAATAACTACAACCTCTATGGGCAATACGGATTGCTCAATAACTACGCCTGGAGGGACAACACTTTTTACAATATCTACGACTTCCCCAAATTGGGGGGCTTGCTCAGTGCCGATCGCAACATGGCCACCATCGGCTACACCAACCGCCTAGCCTTTAGCGGGCTTCTCAACGGGACAGACAACATCTTAAATCCGGGCACCGCGGTGACCAACAATATCTATTACACCGCCTCTGGTGGGGGTAATCTCACCTCTAGTCAGCTAGCTAACGGAGTCAGTGTTGCGAGTGCTAATACTTTGCTTGGCACGATCTATGGCAATATCCAAAGCATCGCGGGCGCACTCAGTGCCAATAACTTGAGTTCCCCCACCCTTAGCACCTACAACGCCTATTATGACACCGCCTTTTCTAGCATCCAAGGAGCAGGAACAGCTCTACTCGCAGCCCTGGATGGAACTGCCACCAGTGGCTTTACGCTAAGCGATCTCAATGCCATCAACACTCTCACAACGGGGAGACTTATCACCCAGGGGATAGGCACTAACCCCTATAGCTTTAGTAGTAGCAACCTAGCTCTACTAGAGGCCTATGCGGGAATCAACAGCTTGGTCCAAGGGGGTGTTAACGCCGCGAGTGTAAGCAACGGTAATTACAAGATCATCAACGATGCGATCACCAGCAACCTAACCGACCTCCAAACCCTCGCTAACGACACGCTCAATGTCAACTCTATCACCAATGCTCCAAATACTATAAACGATGTGATCAGCGCGCTCTCTGGCATGGGGATTGCGTCCGACAGAGCACCTTCTCTTTCCCAAGTGGCTAGCGCGTTGCAAGGCTTGGTTAACCCCAACGCTTACGCTGATGTTTACAAGGCTTACGCCGCTCTCACTACAGGGGGTAGCGTGACTTTCGGAGTTAACGGGGTGGGTAGCGTCACTGGGGTCACTAAAACCAATACCCTTTCCGCATTACAGGGAGCAACGGGGGCTTCTAGCGCGGGGGCAGCCATCGCAAATGTGCTCCAAATCAATAGCTACCAAACAGAAAACTCCATTACCATCAACGGTGCTAATGCG
This sequence comes from Helicobacter salomonis, assembly GCF_017979425.1. Lineage (GTDB taxonomy): Bacteria > Campylobacterota > Campylobacteria > Campylobacterales > Helicobacteraceae > Helicobacter > Helicobacter salomonis. The sequence continues at coordinate 12,138 of NZ_JAERIS010000024.1, forward strand.
GGTAACATCGCTGCTGTCTTCAGCACTTCCGCTTCAGGCACCAGCCCCTATCAAGCCTTGGTTAATGTGCTCAAGAGTGCTGGGCTCACCGTTTCTGCCAGCCCCGACTACACTCCAACAACCAATATCGCGAGTTCCAGTGTCAAGGCGGGTAATGCTAGTCCCATTGGTACCAGCCCAACAACCAAATACCCTTATGCGCCAAGTGGAGCCACCTATGCCCAGTCTTGGACCACGGCGGGTGCGGCTAACCAGACGAACTATGTCAAGGCTCTAGCTGGCAATATTGCTAGTATCTTGAGTCCCGCGCTCAACTACAGCAGCAATGCCAGTGCCCTTAAAGCTATGCTCTCTAGCTCCACTAATATCACTAATATTCTCAATGCCGGGATCAACAACGCAGCTGACACGAGTGGTAGTGGGGATTTGAGTACCAATGCTCCCGCGCAAACCTTGAATAATATCAAGGCGATCTTTTACTCTCAGGATCTGCTCAGCACCTATGTGGGGGCGATCACTGCGCCCCAAAGTGGGGTGGGCAATCAGCAAGCCCAAGCCAGTGCGCTCACTTACCTGAACAACGCCCTAGGCGCGCAGGTATCCCAAAATGGCTTGATCGCCCAAACCAGGAAGGCGATCTCAGGCTTGCTCAACACAAGTTTCAATCTCACCGGGCTTAGTAACGCGCAAGTAACCGCCAACCTCTCTGGGGTGTCTTCTGGCACTTTCAACCCCTCAGCCACCCCCGAGCAGATCGCTGCTGGGATCGGGGCATTGGAAGCCATCTCTCAAGTTTCCGGTTACACTTCAGGTGCCACTTTGAGCACTGCTATCAACACTTTCAGCACTTTGAACTCCAACATTGACAAGGTAGCGACTGCGGGCTTGACAATTATAGGTTCCCCAACAGCAACCCAAACGGCACTTTTGAAGGCAGTGGGTTTGAGCGCGGGGGAAAAGATCACAGCCGCCAATGTGGGTGCGTTTTTACAAGCCTCTATCGCCAATAGTAATAGCACGCTTGCGAGCAGTGCTAATCCTGAGGTAAGTACGCTAGTTGCGGCCGGTGCCGCTGTTGGTTCTCTAGGGCAGGCTGCCTCTTTGATCACTAATGGCTCTTCAACCACCATTGCTGGTGTTAACCAACTCATCAGCCTAGCCAATGCCTTTGCAGAGCCCGCAGCCAGCGCAGGTAACTCCAACATGTCTGCAGCCATCCAAAATATCACGGCTTTGTTGAGTTCCTCTGCTGCAGGGGGTGCTACACCCTTTGGGGTTGCAAAAAATGCTGATAGCGACATATCCGCTGTGCCCAGCACTCAAGCCTTTAAAGATTTGGTCAGCAATGCTCCCCAGTTGATGAAAGACCTCTCTTTGCTAGGACCTAGCATCGCCAAACAATTTGAAAATGGCACTATTGACTCGAGCGCGCTCAGCACCACTTTGCAAAATATCCGCAACGACTATCAGGTCTATTATGGGTATGGGACTAACAGCGTAGGGGGGGGTCAGTATAATTCAGGTAATGTTGGGCAGTCCTTAAATCTAGGCAACACAGCAAGTGGGAGCTTGCAAAGCCTGATCTATAATGTGAGCGTGCCCCAAAATTTGGGCTTGGCTAATGCCGCGGTCAATACCATCGCCACTGAGCTCAATGGCATTTCTAGTTTCTTGGCTAGTGGGGACACCTTCCAACAAGTGTTTGGGACTGCTAGTGGTAGCACTACCAGTAACGCGCTCACAGCCTTGAGTGCGCTCAACAGCGCGGTAGGCAAGCTCTGGGCAGCTAACCCCACTTTCTTCCACGCCGCTGGTAGTGCCGCTGCAAACACTGCTTATAACTTGAGCACTACAGGCTCCTTGGGCAATAACAACGCTAATACCGGTATCGCCAATGCGACAGTCAATAGCATTGTGAGTTCTAACGCCACAGATTATCTTACTAACCTGCAGAATTTCAGCACCTTGACTAACTTGTTAGGTAATGTGGTGGAGAGCAGTGGCTCCACCTCTTCTAACTATCAGTCTGCTTTTACGATTTCTGTTCAGACTGGAACAAGTCTCGTTTCTAACATAGCTACTCAAGGCGCGTATTTAGTTAGTTCCCTTAAACCAGGGGTGCAACTCTCAGCCCTAATACAGACTTTGCAGAATATCTCTAGCTCCGATCCCACTGCTAACAACTATGCTAATGTCGCCTCTGCTATCGCCGATCTCACCACGGGCACGATCGATCCTAGCCAGATTTGGAAGTCTTTCCACGCCTTAGCACAAGCCACTACTCTCAATGGTGGCACGCAAACCCCCGTGCAAGCCCTCTATGGCATTATCAGCGGGGCGACTAGTGGGGTAACTGGGGATGCCAACTCCAAGAGTGCCCTTAATCCGGGTTCTACCACCTCTGGGTTTAACGCCGCGGGGGTCGCCCAGATGATCCAAGATGGGATCGCTTTGAACAAAGCCAACAACGCCTTAGCAGGCAAGAGCACGGGTACAATCTCTTCTACTACGGGGCTTTTAGACACCACAGCGGGGGGTGGAAATGCAGCCGCCTACCTAGCAGCCCAAAGCGCAGCCAATGCCTATGGGCAACTTTTGAATTACTTGAATACAGGTAGTCAAAATTCCACCGACGCCCAAACTTTCATCAAAGCCTTGAACGCCTACAACCATAATTTGGCCTTGCTCAACAACTTAACCAATGGCAAGGGGGCGAGCATCGCTAGCGAAGTGGTCAATTACGCCAGCGCGAACAAGAATTTTGGCACGCTTGCTGTTCCTAATAATGGTAGCCCTGCTGGTAGCAAGGGTAAACCCGCTAGCATTTCTATGACCAACACCTATGATACTGACAAGATAGTTGGTCTCAACCAGCTCCAAACTTTGGTGAATCGTTTGCAATACCTTGAGGGCTTGCAAAGCCAAATCCAAAATGCCATCAACGCTAACCCCTATGCGCTCTTGATGGAGAAAAACTACCTCACCAACTCTGCGAGTTACCAAGGTGCGCTTAAAGGTTTGCTCACTAGCGGCACGGGGGCCACCGCGAATACAGGACTCTTCAATCAAGCCGTTTCCACCTCTATTAGTAACGCCACTGCCACGGCCGTCCCCTCCACCTACACCCTTAGCGGGACTTATAGTAGCACCATCGCCGATGTAACAGCAGATCTCACCAACATCTCTGATTGGAATGATCTCATCAATGGGCTTAATGGTGCGACAGGGGCATTTATCCCGGGCATCTCTTATAGCACCCAAATTGCCACCCAAATGGGTAATGCGTTGGGCGCGGTTAATAGCCTCATCTCTGCTTTTGCCCCTGGGCAAGATAGCGGGGATGCTAGCGCGCTTACCACTTCCTTTGGTAATTTGATGAACGCTTATTCACGCCCCTCAACCAGTAGTGGAGGCGGGTTAGCGCAAAATTTTGCAGCTACGGGGTTGGGCTTGTCCACCACTTCTAACTTTACCAATGTAACTGCAGGTGATTTGGCTGGGCAACAAACTGTCAGTGGTGTCCCTGCTGCTAGTGGAAAAACAAGCCCCTTACAGGTCATGCAAGATGTATGGTGGTTGCAAAACAATATAGCAAATGGCACTGCCAATGCAGCAACAGCTTTTACCACCGCCAATGGGCTGTTTAGCATCGGTGCTGGCAATACCGCCACGATCAATGGCAATATAGCTACACTGGCCACAAGCATCAGTGCTCTCAATGCACAGCTTGCTGCAGTAACCACCGCTTTGGGGAACACGCCATTAAATGGCACAGGAGTGTATAGTTCCTTAAAGAATGCCGATCCTGCCACGAACATCACAAAGATCTCCAATGTCGAGGCACCACTCTTGTTGGAGGGCTTGATCACTAAAGCAGCAGATGATGCAACTCTCCTACCCTACTTGAATGGAACCACTGCCATCACTGGGGCTGGAGCCACGATACTCACTGCTTTAGGACCTGCCATCACCTCAGTGGTGGGTGGTGGCGTGGTAGGAACACTCGATGCTTCCAAAGCGGAAGCCATCATGACCGCCCTTAAGGACATTGCACTCACTACTGCTGACCCCGGTTCTACAACTTTGGGTGCGATCAACGGCTTGTTGAACACCAGTTCAAAAGACTACGCTGCCGTCCCAGCTGGAGCTAATAAAGGTGCTAATGTCCTCTATAGTGCCTCTGCACTGCAAACTATGATTAGTGCCGCTCACAAGGCGGATCAAGCCTACCTAACGGCTAATAGCGCGTTGAAGGATAGTGGGAGTGCTGGGTTAGCTGGCTGGGTAGCTGCTAATACCGGCGCAAATGCAGCAGGTTGGTTACAAGCCATGCAGACCTTGCTCAATGGGGTTAAGCAAGTCGCTGCGCCCTTTGATGTGAGTAATGGGGCGATTGCCACCACCTCCACGAGCTCCACCGCTCCAGCTGTTAGCCCCACCCAGGCAGTGCTAGGGTATGTCAGTGTCAATGGGAGTTCTAACAGCACCACCCCCTTTGCTGCACTTTTGAATGTTACTGGCACAGGTTTGAGTAATAGCGCAACAGCTGCTACTCAGGCAGCCACTGTAGCCGGCCAAACCCCTGCTGAACAGATCACCGCTCTAGTAGCCGCACAGGTCATCAATAACGCGGGAGGGTATAGTAAAATCAATGAGCTGCTTGGGCTTAGTGGGGCTGGCGTGATTAGTAGCGCTACCAGTGTTGCCACCGTCCTTAGTGATCTTAGTAGCGCAGCTGCAAAAAACCCTGCCTTAGCCCAAACGCTCTTCCAAGCGGCACAGGATGTAGTGAATAGCTTTGGGACCTACGCCACCAACTGGAGCAAGGCAGCTGTAAACAGTGCTATGCAAAGCCTCACTGACACGGCGGCTAACAGTGCCATTAGCCAAGCGGCTGCCTATACAACGGCTCTTAGCAAGCTTGCACCCCTGCTTAACTCTGGGAGCAATGGCACTAGCGCGCAAGATATTTTACAAGCAGCCGTGAACAACACCTTGAGCTTGAATAACTTGCTCAGAAAGCTCAATGGTTCTGCTACATTAGATGGGACAACGATCTCTAGTCTGCCTAAGACTTCCTTGAGTCCGGCGGTGGTGGCAGCCATCAAAACCTTGCTAGGCAATTTAGCCACCCAGCAAGGCAAAATGACGGCGATCGACAAGGCTATTGCAGCTAACCCTGCCGCCCAAGCCTTGAGTGGACTTGTGGGTTCTAGCGGTAAGGTTACTGAACTTAACAATGCCCTCTCTCAAGTGCAAAGCGGCACAATGACTGTTCAGGGCTATGATAATCTAGTAGATAGCTATGTTTCCAGTGCCAGTGGCATGCTGATCGCACAGGGCTACAATGTCAAAACCTTGCTCTACAATCTTAAGGGGCAGTTGGCCAATGTAAGCCAATACGCAGACAGCCTGAACAATGTTTCTAATGCGCTTGCCAGCCTCTATGACACCATCACCGGTGTGGGTCTGAGCTTTAGCGCGGGAGAAACAGCCATTAACAACGCGATCAGTATGCTCACAGGGTTGCAACAACAACTCTTGCAGAGTTTGGCAAGTGGAGGTGGAGGCAATCAAAATGGCGATAATATGCAGCCCATCACTAAGGGTGATCCACGCGCTGTCACTAGGGGTACGCAGGCGATTGTCTTAGCACCACCCTTAGGCAATATCAGCCAGCTCACTCCTGCCCAGAAGATCGCTGCGCTTAAAGCCATCCAGAATGCCTTAACCTTTGCCAATGCGGCTAAGACCAAGTATGCTGACAATGGGGCTAGTTTCTCAGTTACCGGGGTGGCTAGCAACGCCCCCGCCCCAAAAGCACGCAAGATGGTGTTTAACAATTCCAGCGGTAACATGTATGGGGTGGATGTGCAATTTGGGTATAAGCAGTTCTTTGGCAAAAGAAAACGCTGGGGCTTGCGCTACTATGCACACTTCAGCTACCAACACGGAACTTTCATGGATGGAGCTGCGGGCGAGTTAGATAACTTCGTCTACGGGGCTGGGGTAGATGCGCTCTACAACTTCTATGAAAGCAAGGATGCCAAGTACACCAGCGGTCTCTTTGCTGGGTTGATCCTTGCGGGTTCTACCTGGAATGTACAAGGAGCTAGCTACTATAAGGGCTTGATGGCAGACATCAATGCTAATGGTGGTAAAGCGGTGATGAACACCAGCTACTTCCAAGTGCCTCTCAACATCGGGTTTAGAACCAATGTGAGCAAACACCACGGCTTTGAGATTGGCTTGCGCATTCCTTTGGCTGTGAACTACTACTTCAAAGGCACCTTTGCTAGTGGCCTAGAGGAGTCTGTGAGCTATAAACGCAATGTCTCTGTCTTCTTCAACTATGTCTACAACTTCTAGGCGGGTTTGAAGATTTGGAGGGAGGAGGGGTGAGGGCTTGGGGCCCTCTGATTTTCTAATACGCGCTTGAGGCGCGCTTTCCCACTTACGATTTTTTGAGATTACAAAGATTTTAGCGTGGTGCCAGAGAGCACATCGTGTAAGAGACGTTTATCCCGCGTGAAAAAGGGGATGAAGAGGCCTACCAGCGTGCTGGCCACCACTAGCCACAGCCCAAAGCGTGCCCATGCGCGCCAAAAGCCCACCTTGCCCCCACTCTTGGAGTCGACAAGTTTTAAACCCGCATAGCGCCAGCCGGGGGTCTGCCCGCTGAAGGCCACAAAAAGCGCGCTCAAGCAGCCATAAACCCCCACACAGGCAAAAATCACACCTTGATGGGTTCTAAAACTCTGTGCCGAGCCTAGAATGACATAGGCACTCACATAGAGTAGGGGGGTGTAGAGCATGAAAATATCCACCAACAAGGCTTTTAGCCGTGCGGGTGTGTGTAAAGCAGAGAGGGTTTGTGAGATGTTATTTTTCATTCCCGCGGCTGCCCGGTTTGACCGGTGCGCTATGGACACATAGGGGGCAATGCGCGGGCGCGTACATGGCAAAGTTAAAATCTGCCAGAGAAAAGAAGGGCAAATTTGGGGGCAATTTGCATGCGTGCCCTGTGTTGGTAGGGGCGGGGGCATTGGTGCGCGTACAAAAGCCCCGATTAGCCAAGCTAGCAAAGGCGACCACCTGCGCGCCCATTGCCTGCACACAGCTGGCCGCTTCTAGGGCTGAACCCCCCGTGGTGATGATGTCTTCACAGATGAGCACTCTCTCCTGCGCGCTCACACTAAAACCCCGCCTCAGAGTCATCGCGCCGTTCACGCGCTCGCTGAAAATAAAGCGTGTTTCCAGCGCGCGCGCAAGCTCATAGCCAGCTAAAATCCCCCCCAAAGCCGGGGAGCATATACAATCTACTTTCAGCCCTGCGCGCGTGATCTCTTGGGCAAGGGCTTGGGCAAGCTGCTGGGCTAGCTTGGGCTGTTCTAAAACTTTGGCCGATTGTAGGTAAAAATTGGAGTGATTCCCACTGCTGAGTAGAAAATGCCCCTCCAAGAGCGCGCCACAATCTTGGTAAATGCGCAGAATGTCCATTAGAGTTTTAAAATCTCCTCTTCCTTGGCTTTAAGCGCCTCTTCGATTTTTTTGATCGCGCCATCGGTGATCTTTTGCACCTCAGCAAGGGCTTTTTTGCTCTGATCTTCGCTGATTTCCTTGTCTTTTTCTAGCTTTTTGATCTGGTTATTGGCATCTTGACGGATATTGCGCACGGCCACCTTGGCCTTTTCGCCCATGCCCTTGGCGTCCTTGGCGATCTCTTTGCGCTGCTCTGAGGTCATGGGGGGGAAGAAGAGTTTGACACTCTCGCCATCATTATTGGGATTGACCCCTAAATTGGCTTCCTGCAGGGCGCGCTCAATGTCTTTGAGTAAATTCTTTTCCCAGGGGGTGATGCTCAGAGTGCTCGCATCGCTGGCGATGATCGAACCCACTTGGTTGAGCGGGGTGGGTGTGCCATAGTAATCCACGCGCACATTCTCTACTAAATTAATAGAAACCTTGCCGCTACGCAAAGTGGTGAAGTCTTTGAGCATCGCCTGCAGGCTCTTGTGCATCTGTTCGCTGGTGTGTTTGTAAATGCCATCTAACATGTGTGTCCTTAGGGTTATGGAGTGGGGATGAGGGGGTTGTGTGTGGGGGCGTTTTTGAGTAAAGGATTGCTCAAAGGATTGGCCGGAGGGGTATCTGAGGGGGTAGCCGGTGCGCCAGGGGCACTGGGTACACTTGGGGGCACAAGGGGTGCTAGAGAGTTTTTAGGTGCGCTGTCTAGCACGCTGAGATTGTATTCTTTGTTGTAGAGATAGCCCAAGGCGATCGTATTGCTCAAAAATAAAAAACCCAGTACCATGGTGAGTTTGGCTAAAAAGTTAGCAGGCCCCTTAGCCCCAAAAAGCGACTCGTTGCTCCCGCTATAAGCTCCCAGCCCGATGCTCGAACTCTTTTGCAAGAGCACCACGATGACGATCACCACGGCTAGGATAATCTGTAACACTAACAACACGCTACTCATATACTCTCCATCAACATAAACGCCAATCTTAGCAAATTTTTACTAAAATGCGTCTGTGCAAAGAGAGAGTGAATGTTTTTCTTTTGGCAAAATGGCTAGGAGTTACGCGCGCCATGCGCAGGCACAACAGCGCATCGCCGCGCGCTTATTGCAAGAGTGCATGCCCCAATTCTACGCGCGTGTGGTGGATTTGGGTTGTGGGCAGGGGAGTGTGCTCAGTGCCCTGCCCCGTTTTAATATCCACGCGGACGTGTTTATTGGGGTGGATCGCGCTTTAGAAATGCTACAAGAACACCCGCGAGTTGTTAAGGGAGTGAATCGCGTGCGCTTGATTTGTCAAAATTTTGAAAATTGGGACATAGTGCCCTGCACTCTACTCATCAGTGCCTCTGCGTTGCAATGGGCACGCGATTTAGACGCACTCTGTGCCAAATTAGCCCGCAGTTGCACCCATATCGCTCTGGCCATCCATACCCGCGCGAGCTTACAAGAAGTGCACGCGTTTTTGGGCACGCCCTCACCTCTAAGAGAGGACACAGCAGTGCTAGAAATTTTGCGCGCGCGCTTTGGGCATTTTGCACATCGCCTATGGGTGGAGCGTTTCACCCAAACATTTGAGAGTCGCGCCTCTTTTTTAGCCCAGCTCAAGTACACGGGCTTACTGGGCGGAGGGCTGGATTTTAAGCGGGCTAAAGCCCTGCGCTTTGAAGTCCCCTATGAGTCTCTGAGCTATGAAGTGGTGTTTTTGGTAGGAAGTTTGCAGAAAGGACAGGAATGAAAGAGCGCGTGTTTTCAGGAATTCAGCCCACGGGGGGGGTGCATTTAGGGAATTATTTAGGGGCGATCAGGCAGTGGGTGGCATGGCAGGATGTGTATGAGAGCATTTTTTGCGTGGTGAATGCCCATGCGATCACCATTCCCAAAGACCCCAAAATTTTACAAGAGCAGACCCTAGAAATGGCGACCCTCTTACTGGCATGCGGGATTGACCCCAAACGATCTAAACTATTCATTCAGAGTCAGATCAATGAACATGGGGCATTGTGCTGGTTGCTCAATTGCGGGGTGTCTATGGGGGATTTAGCGCGCATGACCCAGTTTAAAGACAAGAGTGCTAAGGAAAAGAGCCCTCTAGCCGGGCTTTTTACCTACCCCGTGCTCATGGCAGCAGACATTTTACTCTACCAAAGCGATTGCGTGCCCGTGGGCGCGGATCAAAAGCAACATTTGGAGCTCACGCGCGACATCGCGCTCAAATTCAACCGCGATTTTGGGGAGTGCTTTAAAGTGCCCAAACCCTTGATTGAGAACATAGGCGCACGGGTGATGGGCTTAGACGACCCGCTGGTCAAGATGAGTAAATCCCACCCGGGGCCCTTGCACGCGATCTTTCTCTTAGATGAACCCGACTTGATCGCTAAAAAGATCAAAAAGGCAACCACGGACTCCTTAGGCACTTTGTGCTTTGATCCAGAGCGCCCCGGGATTTATAATCTGCTCAACATCTACGCGCTCTTGAGCCAGCAGAGCAGCGCACAGGTAGAAACCCAATTTGAGGGCAAGGGGTATGGAGATTTTAAAAAGGCATTGGTTGAAGTCGTGGTCGAAACTTTTAGCCCCATTAGAGAGGCTTACGCGCGCCTGCAAGGCGATCGAGATTATGTGTTAGGGGTTTTGCAAGAGGGTTTGCAGGCCGTGCAACCCATTGCCACGCAAACCTATCAGCGCGCTAAACGCTTAATGGGCTTGCTATGAAGACGCGCCAAATTCTAGGGGCTAGAAACAGCAAGATAAAATCTATAAAATTCTATAAAACTATACAAATTTTTTATAGAATTATTTTTGCCC
>NZ_JAERIS010000025.1 GCF_017979425.1 Helicobacter salomonis
GAGCTGTCCTGCTTGAAGCCGCGATCTCCACTAAAGTTAGAATCCCCTAACTTTAGTTATGGGAGAGTATGTCAAAGCTTATCTGCGGGAGCGATTTGCGAGTGGGCAATGCGGCTGGTCAAAAACAGAGCACAGAGCACTCCCACACTCAACCCTGCGATGAGTGCCCCGATTGTGTGTGCGTTGTAATAAATGCGTGCTCCCATCGTGAGAAAAGCCAAGGGCAAAAACCACAACCACACCCAGCCATAGCGACGCACCAAGAAACCCAGAGCGCAGGCAATCATTGAAGAGTGTCCGCTGGGCATGTTTTTATTGCTTCCATTGGGCCTTTCCCCTAAACGGCGATCAAAGAGTACCACTCCATTTAGAGTCCACTTGAGGGAGTGTGTGGCAATGGTGGTGGCAATGCTCACATGCAAGATTTGGATCAAACCGATGGGATCGCGTTTAAGAAGGGGCAGGGTAAAGGAAACGATGGTGGGTACAAAGCGGACGTAGTGTTCAGTGAGATCAAACGCTAAAGGGACTTGAGATTGTTTGGCAATCTTAGGAAAGGGGATGAGAACTCCTGAGAGGAAGAGGAGGAAAAATAAGAGAATGCTCTTAGTGGGCAGACCCCGCGGAAGACTCTGGGAGTAAAGACCTTTAAACTTTTCCACACACAACACCCAAGAGCACTGAAGTCTATGATGCGCAATTCAAAACTGCGCGCAAACCCCAAAATTTAAAATCCAAAGGACGAGACTTTGTAAGCACGCTCACTTCACTTGCCCACATAAATTTGACGGGGACGCGTGATACGCGCTTGGGTGTTTTTAACATGCTCTAGGAGTTGTGCGCACCAACCTACCGTGCGTCCGATAACAAAAACAGGGGTAAAAAAGCGAGTGGGGATTTTAAGAGCGGTGAGGATAGTGCCCGAATAAAAATCGACATTGGGGTAGAGATTGCGCGCAACAAAATACTCATCCTGCAAAGCAACCTCTTCAACCTTAGCGGCAATTTCATCGAGTCTGGGGTTCATCTTGATCCCTCGGGCTTGTAAATCGTCCTTAAGTTTCTTCAAAATCCGTGCACGCGGATCGTAACTCTTATACACTCGATGCCCAAAGCCCATCAATTTGAATGGATCGTTTTTGTCTTTAACGCGAGCAATGTATTTGTCCACATGCTTCACATCCCCGATTTCCTCTAATTGCAACAAGACCTTTTCATTTGCTCCGCCATGCAAATGTCCCCACAAGGTCGAAATACCCGCGCTAATGGCTGCATAAGGGTGCACACCCGTAGAGGCGACATTTCTAACCGTTGTAGAAGAGGCATTTTGACCATGATCAGCATGCAGGGTCAAAATCTTATCAAAGGCTTCTATCTCTAAGGGATTGATCTCAACCTCGCCATGTAGCCCATGCTTGAGTCTTCCATGGGGATAAGCGCGCAACATAAATAGGATATTTTCAACATAGCCCCTCGCAACATCTGGGTGAATCACGGGCGCGCCCGTCTCATTACGATAACAGATAGCCGCTAAGGTTGGCATTTTGGCGATAATACGCCTGGCCATGGTTTGGTAATCTTCTTCATTCTCCATCTTTTCATGGTCGGAATAGAGTGTAGAGAGAATGGAAACGCCACTACTGAGTTTTGCCATAGGGTGCGCATGGGTAGGGAAAGCCAAAAACATGTTATGTAAAGTCTCATGAATGAAACTTCGGTGGCGTAATTCCAACTCAAACTCCAAAGATTCTGTGGCATTTTTGGGTAACTCGTCCGTCAACAAGAGTCTACAAATGTCGCTGTACTGGTATTTTTCCACAAGCTCCTCTACAGGATAGCCTTTGTAGTAAAGCTCGCCTTTCTGACCATCAATGTAACTAATTGTAGACTTGCAACCAGCGGTAGAGGCATAGCCCACATCATAGGAGAGCAGTCCCGTGCGCTCATATAACTTAGAAAAATCGATGCCCTTGGCTCCGCGCGTGGCATCAACGGTTTCAAACTCATAATGTTGTTGAGTGGTGTTGTCGATAAGGGTGATAGACATGAAGCTCCTTTTAGACTTTAGTCCAATTATACACGCCCAAAGGTTAAAGCAAAGTTTCCTCTGAAACTCATTTGCACCCATCTAGGTATTTTCGAAACACATCGGCATTAAATACCCGTATCGCACCTTCTAAATTGTCTATATTGTCGTCTAAATACGCTACATAAGCCTTACCCATTAGATTAGTTGTACCTCCAGCCACAGTGGCATTGATGGTCCCTCCCACAACACTTCCCACTCCAGGGATAAATTTTAAGATCCCTCCTACTGCAGCGCGCACGGCAAGCCCCACACCCAATGCCCCCAGAGAGGCTGTTAGGATGGTTTGTGCGCCTTCTTTGGTAACTGTGAGCCCGTAAATCTTGCTAATGTGGAGAATCATGGCAAGCTGTGTGGGGGCTAGCAGGGCAAAATCAGAGAAAGGAATGGGGGGGTAGCCCCAATGCCTGTAGCCGCTGTGGTGTAGCCTTTGACATACTCCCTATAGCTAAAAGCTAGGGGATTCTGGTATCATCAAGGCTTGCCCGCTAGGCGGGTCTTACAGCCTCTACTCCAAGAGTCGATGCCCCAACTCTATGAAGGACATTATAGCACAAAAGAAGCCTTATATCCCCATAGCTAAAGCTAGGGGCTTTACGGCGCGAGTGGTAAAACGCCCTACTATTTGCCCTAAACGCCCGCCAACGCCGTGCATGCACATTCATACCGCTCTCCTATTATCCATCGCATTTTACAGCAAAAGAATCGCAAAAAGGCTTAGTATTGCTCTCATGACACGCTTTGATTTAGATTTACTAACTATAATACACGCGTAATGGGACATTAAAACCTAAAAATATTGGTGTCTCATCTCAAAAGGAAGAACTTGGATTTGCATTTTCCCTATGATATTTTTTATACAGAGGCACAAGTTTTTTTAAAAGACCGCATTTACAAGGACTATTTGCGCCGTCTAGTCTATGGAACGGACGCATCTTGTTATCGCTACATCCCGCAATTAGTGATCAAAGCCATTAACGAAGAGGAGATTATCAAGATTTATACCCTGGCGCGGCGCTATCAAATTCCTTTGACTTTCAGGGCTGCGGGGAGCTCTCTTTCTGGGCAGGCTTGTGCCAAAGGGGTTTTGGTAATGGCTAGTTTTGGCTGGCAAGAAATTGAGGTCAAAGAGGGAGGAGCAAGTATTAGCTTAGGGTGCGGGGTGATTGGCGCACATGCTAATGACGCCCTTAAAAGCTACCATAAAAAAATCGGTCCCGATCCGGCTACGATCGCGACCGCGATGATGGGAGGGATTTTAGCCAATAATGCCAGTGGCATGTGCTGTGGAGTCAAACAAAATAGTTACCAAACCCTAAAATCCTTGCGCCTTATCTTGGTAGATGGGACAATTTTAGATACTTCTAATTTAGAGAGTATAGCGCGCTTTAAAAAGAGCCATGCCAAACTCTTAGAGGGATTGTTAGACCTGCGCGCACAAGTGCTCGCAGACTCAGAACTTAGCGCGCTCATTGCAAAAAAATACCAGATCAAAAACACGACCGGTTACAGTTTAAACGCTCTTTTAGATTTTAGCGATCCCATAGACATTTTAAGCCATCTCTTCGTTGGTTCGGAGGGGACTTTGGGGTTTATCTCCGCATGCGAATTAGAATGCGTAGAAGATGCGCCCTTTAAAACATGCCTCTTGCTCTTTTATCAAGATTTGCGCACCACAATCCAAGCAGTCCGCATTTTAGCCCAGCACGCCGATAAGATTAGCGCAGCAGAGGTGATGGATTATGCGTGTTTAAAGAGCGTGCAAGGTTTAGAGGGCATGCCTGCCATCTTGCAAGAGATTCAAACCGGGAATGGGTGTATTTTGGCGCAATTAGAACATAGCGATTTGCACATCTTAGAGGATAACACCCAAGGCGTGCTGAAAGCCTTAGAGGCGATTCCTACGATTTTACCCCTCCAACAAAGTAGCGATTCACAAGAATATAACGCATGGTGGAAAATCCGTAAAGGTATTTTCCCCATTGTAGCAGGCAAGCGGCGTTATAAAGCGAGTGTCATCACAGAAGATATTTGTTTTGAGATGGATAAGCTCTCTGAAGGGATTACACAATTAGAAATCCTCTTAGAAAAACATGGTTTTAAAGATCATAGTGTGATTTTTGGGCACGCTTTGAGCGGGAATTTGCATTTTCTCATCACACCTTTGTTAGATGTGCCACAGGAGCGCGCCAATTTTGCCAATCTTGTTACAGACATGGCGCACATGGTCGCTGATTTGCAGGGCTCTATTAAAGCCGAACATGGCACAGGGCGCATGGTTGCTCCCTTTGTAGAACTAGAATGGGGAGCTAAAGCCTATGCAATACACAAGCAGATCAAAGCCCTCTTAGACCCTCAAGGAATTTTAAATCCCGATGTGATCCTCTCAGACGATCCGCACATCCATACTAAAAATTTGAAATCTAGCGCATCTGTTGAACCCGAGCTTGAGGCATGTATGGAATGCGGATTTTGCGAACGCATTTGTCCTAGTCGTTATCTCTCTCTAACCCCAAGACAGCGTATTGTTCTCCATAAAGAGATCGCCTATTTAACAGAGCGCGTAGAAGAAGGATACCCCGATCGAGATTTATTAGAAGAGCTCTTAACAGAATCGGCGTTTTTAAGTGAGGAAACTTGCGCCGTGTGCCATATGTGCGCCACGCTCTGCCCCTTAGAGATCGATACGGGTAGCATCGCTTTGCAACGCCGCCAAAAACAGCATAAGGGACATGCTATCGCGCACCAGGTCTTAAAACACATGGATAAGAGCATTAGCATGGTTAAGATGGGATTGGGACTTGCGCGCGCTGGACAGGTAACTTTAGGGGCAGAGAGAATGCAGGTCTTAGCAAAGAAGGCGCATTTTAAGGTAGCCACGCCTGCTCTGCCCAAGTATCTGCCTAGCAAAAATACACATGTTTTTGCCAACAAACATGCACAGGGTGATAAAAGTGTGATTTATTTTTCTACATGCATTAACCGTGCCTTTGCGCCCTCTAAATATTTGAAAGACAAACGTCCTCTGCAAGAGGTTTTTGAGTCTCTTTGTGCTAAAGCGGGCTATAGTGTGATTTACCCTCCTACACTGCCTAAACTCTGCTGTGGTAAGGCTTTTATCAACTATATAGATTTGAGCGCGTCCAACCGCACTAAAAACGTCCGCTTGCTTCAAGAATTATCTGGTAATGGAAAAATCCCCATTGTGCTCGATCATAGCGCGTGTAGCACACATTTAATCCAAGAATGCGCTTCTTTGGATTTACCCATCTACGATCTGCCTATTTTTATTGTGCAACACTTACGCCCACATTTACACTTAACTCCACTAGATGAAAGTATTGGACTTTATACAATGTGCGCAGCCAAGAGGGCGGGTTATGAAACCCAGATGTTAGATTTGGCACGCGCTTGTGTGCGCGGAGAAGTGGTGGTGCATGCTCCTACTGGGTGTTGTGGTTTTGCTGGGGACAAGGGCTTTTTAACTCCTGAACTCAATGCTTATGCCTTAATAGACTTTGCCAAATTTTACCAAAGCAAGGGATTACAAAGAGGGTTTGCTAGCTCAAGCACCTGTGAAATCGGTTTGAGCGGGGCGACTTCTATGAGCTGGCAACACATCGCTTATTTGGTAGATACATGCGCGCAGGGTGACTTAACACAACCTACTGGCATACTCCACATAGCTAAAAGCTAGGGGATTCTGGTATCATCAAGGCTTGCCCGCTAGGCGGGTCTTACAGCCTCTACTCCAAGAGTCGATGCCCCAACTCTATGAAGGACATTATAGCACAAAAGAAGCCTTATATCCCCATAGCTAAAGCTAGGGGCTTTACGGCGCGAGTGGTAACGGGCTCACCTTGACCTGTGCGTGCCATCTCTTCCCCAAAGACGACATTAATCAGTGTGCTCTTACCCACACCGGTTCCCCCAGCTACTAAAACATTGAGATTGGAATCAGGGTCTTTATCCATGTTTTCTCCCACTTGATTTAAAGCCTTAAAGAACAAATCTGCCATATTCAAACTAGCAAGACCCTCTTTGTTAACCTCTTCTTTATCAGCCATCATCTACTCCTTGCCTTTAGTAGCCTTAACAAGAATCCCAAATGTTTTGCGGCATTTGAGATACACTGTCCAAGCTCCGCGTAGTATACAAGACACAATTATATCAGAGCTGTAGAGTGTGTGAAATTGCGTCTTTAGAGATCGAAAATCCGCGTCAATGCCTTGGCAACTCCACTGGTCATTTAAGCTAGAAATTTGCAGTTATTGTTATAATCGCTAGTTTAAAAGATCGATTTTTAAGGATAACAATGGCGCAGACCCTCTCCATTATTAAACCCGATGGCGTTAAGAAGCGCATTATTGGCAAGATCATCACGCGCTTTGAAGAAGCGGGCTTGGAGGTTGTCAAGATCAGGCGACTGCATCTGAGTCTAGCTCAGGCGCAGGATTTCTATGCGGTACACAGGGAGCGTCCTTTTTTTAAGGATTTGATGGATTTCATGACCAGCGGCCCTGTGGTGGTGATGGTTTTGGAGGGCGAGAATGCTGTGGAGAAGAATCGCGAGTTGATGGGCGCAACCGATCCCAAGCAAGCTAAACCGGGCACAATTAGGGCGGATTTTGCAGACAATATTGATGCAAATGTGGTGCATGGAAGCGATACCGAGCAGAATGCTCAGAGAGAAATTGCGTTTTTCTTTGCTTGATTAACCGTGAAGTTAGAGATGCGTAAAATCGGGGCGGTTCCCAAGCCTTTTTGCGTCAAAGAGAAGGGGTTGTGTTGGGAAGGAGGGGTGCGCCGTGTGCAAACTAAGCTCTACCTAGTGGAGGGAAGATTGCACGGGTTTTTGGAAGTGCAGTGTGCCTCGAGCGGGGTAATGTTTGAAAAACCCATCTCTCAGGAGATGGTTCTGTGTGTCTGTGATGGGCTCTATGAGAGTGCACACAGGAGGCAGTGCATTGGTGAGAGGGTTATAGATAGCATAGATGTCGTAGAAAGTTTTGAAGGATGTGTTGATCTGAGTGCATTGTTGCACGCAGAAATTCAATCCATTCAGCAAGACTATCACTATGCAAATTAAGTTAATCAAATTCAATAAAGGATAGTTATGGCCGTTCCTGATAGACGCGTGAGCAAAACTCGAGGCAAAAAGAGGCGCACACATTACCGTGTGAAGTTAGCGATGCCTGTTAAAAACAAAGATGGTAGTTGGAAGTTGCCCCATTTTACCAATAAATTTACGGGTGCTTATTAAAGTGACACCGGATTAGGGCCATGAGAATTGTGATCGATATGATGGGGGCTGACCTGGGGGTTCTCCCCGTCATTGAAGGGGTTTCGAAGGCGCTTAGTTCTGTATCATTCAAACCCGTCTTAGTGGGGGATGAGAGTAAGGCTAAGGCATTCATTTCGAAGGACTTGGCTTCCAAGGTGGAGCTCATCCATTGCCCAGATTACATCCGTATGGAAGAACACGCCACAGATGCTCTCAAACGCAAGGAGTCTTCGATTTTTGTGGCAATGGACATTTTAAAGAACGGAGCAGATGCGCTAGTGTCAGCGGGACACAGTGGAGCTACTATGGGCTTGGCTACACTCAAGATTGGACGCATTAAGGGGGTGAGTCGCCCCGCACTCTGCACTCTTATGCCCTCTATAAAAGATCGTGCTAGCCTATGCTTAGATGTGGGCGCTAACACGGATTGCAAGGCAGAGTACTTGTTGGATTTTGCAATTATGGGCTATGAATATGCTAGAAATGTCCTAGGCTATGACAACCCCACGGTGGGACTTCTCTCCAATGGAGAGGAGGATAGCAAGGGGAATTTGATCACCAAAGAGGCTTTTAAGCTTATTGAGCAATACCCCTTATTCAGTCATCATCCTGAAAATGCTCCCATTTTTAAGGGCAATGTAGAGGGAAATGATATCTTTGACAATGTTGTGGATGTTGTCGTGTGCGATGGATTTGTGGGGAATGTGGTGTTGAAGACTACAGAAGGCACGGCCAGCGCGATCAGTTCTGTGTTTAAAAGTGAGATTAAGCAGAGCCTAGGGGCTAAGGTGGGGGCGATGCTTCTCAAAGGTGCGTTTGGCACTCTTAAGCGTAAGACAGATTACGCAGAGTATGGGGGTGCACCTCTCTTAGGGATCAATAAGGCTGTCATCATCAGTCATGGAAAGAGCAATGCACGGGCGATGGAATGCGCCATCTATCAAGCCATCAAGGCTAAAGAGAGCGGGGTGTGTGAGAAAATGGCACTTGCCTTTGAACACAAACAACCTCCAAAAGAGGCATCCAGCTAGCTTGAAAGGAGAGACATGCCTTATGCGGCGTTAAAATCTGTGGCGTCTTATGTGCCAGAAACCTGCATCAAGAACAACGCATTCGAACCGCTTTTGGACACAAGCGATGAATGGATACAAAAGCGTACGGGAATCCAAACGCGCTATTTTGCTACCAAAGAGCAGAGTAGCGATTTGGGAGTTCGGGCAGCCCAGATTGCCATTGAGCGCGCGGGAATCACTAAAGAGGAGATCGATTTAGTTTTAGTGGGCACCTTGAGTCCAGACTACATGTGCATGCCCTCTACAGCCTGCGTTTTGAGCGCGAAGCTAGGTTTACAAAATACACCTAGCATGGACATTTTGGCGGCTTGTAGCGGATTTATTTACCTGCTTGCTAGTGCAAAAGCCTTTATAGAGAGTGGAATGTATAGGCATGTTTTGATTGTGGGAGCAGAGCGTTGTAGCAGTGTGCTGGATTTTGAAGATCGTGGCACCTGCGTTCTGTTTGGTGATGGAGCAGGGGCATGCGTAATTGGACGCACAGAGAATGTAAATGAGAGCATTTTAGATGTCAGAATTGCTTCTAATGGCCAGCATGCAGATTATCTCTATACACCCAGAGTTCTCAAAAGCAGTCCCTTCATCAGCGAGCGCGAATCTCCCAAACAAGCCCTTCAGATGAAGGGCAATGAGGTCTTTAAACTTGCGATTAAAACTTTGCTCAAAGATGTAGAGGAAATTTTGCAGGGCAACGCATTATCCCCTCAAGATATCGCTTATTTTATCCCGCACCAGGCTAACTTACGCATCATTCAGGCAGTGCAGAATCAGTTGTCTTTTAGCCCTGAGCAGGTTGTGCTCACGGTGCAAAAATATGGTAATACTTCTGCGGCCAGTATTCCAATGGCAATGAGCGACATTTATGAGCAAGGCAAACTCAAAAAGGGCGATTTGATGCTTTTAGATGCCTTTGGTGGGGGTTTGACATGGGGCTCGGCCTTAGTCTACTATGGGGGCGATCAAGCTTAATTTTAGACAAAAGCGTTAGAATTCCAATTTTTGATAAGAAAGGATTACAATGACAGTTGTCAGACTTACACGCGTAGGACGCAAGAAAAAGCCTTTTTACAGAGTTGTGGTGACGGATTCTAGGAAGAAGCGTGATGGGGGTTGGATTGAGTCCATTGGCTATTACAATCCCTTGAGTAACCCCAAGGTGGTGCACATTGACCACGCTCGCTTGGATTATTGGAAGGGAGTAGGGGCTAAAATGAGTGAACGGGTTTCTAAATTGGCAAAGGGATCGCAAGCCTAGTATGCAAGAAGGGGCGTGTGTAGAGGCGTTCATCTTGGAATATTGCAGGAAGATCGTTACCTACCCGCAGGTTGTAGAGGTGCGCTCTACGCTCCTAGAAGAACATCTTAAGGAAATTACGATCTATGCTAATCCCATGGATATGGGACGCATCATTGGCAAAGAGGGCAAGGTCGTCAGCGCACTCAAAACATTTATTTCGGGAATGAAAGCAAAAAATGGTTTGAGTTATAAGCTGGTTGTGCTTGCCACAGAAAACCCTTATGTGCTTTAAGATAGAAGATTTAGTGGTGGTGGGGTACTTGGGGCGAGCTGTGGGCCTGAGAGGAGGGCTTAGATTGGCATTGGAGAGTGATTTTGAAGCATGCTTGCAGCCTGGAGTGCGCGCTTATGCTTACACCCAGACTCTAGGATCAGCCTCGCTTACCTCTTTAGATATCGCGCGCTTCGAATCCCAAAAGAAATTGATTTTTTTTGAACAAATACAGAGTTTGGAGCAGGCCAAGGCTCTAACATGTTGGACACTTGGCATGAGTCAGGAGGATAGCCTGGCGCGTTGTCCCTTGCAAGAGGGAGAGTTTTTATACTTCCAACTGCTGGGCTTACAGATTGTAGAAGAAGAAGAGGTGTTGGGTGTGGTAACGCGTATTGAACGACTCGCCAATACAGACTATCTCTTTGTGCAAAACGCACAGAAGCTCTTTCTTATCCCCTATATTGATGTCTATATCCTCCATGTGGACTTAACTTGCCAACACATCTACACGCGCAACGCCAAAGGGCTTTTAGAAGCGAGTTAAGATTGCACTTTAGCTTTTTAACTCTCTTCCCCAAACTCATTGCCTTTTATTTTGAGGACTCTATTCTCAAACGCGCTTTGGATAAGGGCGTGTTTACCCTACAGATCACCGATATGCGTCCTTTTTCACCCCACAAATTCCAGCGGGCAGATTTTGCACTGGTAGGCGGAGGAGCAGGACAAATTTTAGACCCTTACATGGTCGAAAATGCGCTCAAAAGTGTGCACGACCACAACACGCATGTGATTTTCTTAACCCCCAGTGGAAAGCGCTTTTGCCAGCGAGATGCCAGACGCCTAGCGACTTATAAACATCTCGTCTTGGTTTGCGGGCGTTATGATGGTTTTGATGAGCGTCTGATAGAAACCTATGCGGACGAAGTTTTGAGCATTGGAGATTTCGTGCTTACGGGGGGTGAATTGGCCAGTTTATGCCTATGTGATAGTGTAGTGCGCCAGTTGGAAGGCACGCTGGGGAATGCGCATTCTTTAGAACAGGAAAGTTTTGAAGATGACTTGTTAGAAGCTCCTAACTTTGCTAGAACTCCCTTGCTGAATGTCCCTGGCTGTGCACATATCCCTGTAACTTCAGAGTATTCAAAGGGAAATCATGGCAGAATTAGGACTCTTATGCGCGATTTATCCATGGATAGGACGCAGTTTCACGCCCCTAATTTCTATGTGCTGAATCGTTCACGACACGCTTTTAATCCATTAAACACAAGAAAGGGCGATGATGAAAAACCGCTATATCCAACATTTTGAAGACATTCAGATTAAAAGCCAGCCCCCTGTATTTAAAGCAGGCGATACTATCAAGCTAGGGATTCGTATTCAAGAAGGTGATAAGGTGCGAACCCAGTATTTTGAAGGTGTCTGCATCAGTTTGCGTGGAGCTGGTGTAGACAAAACTTTCTGTGTGCGCAAAATTGGCGCAAATGGGATTGGTGTGGAGAGGATTTTCCCCCTTTATTCAGAGAGTTTAGTAAGCATTGATGTGCTACGCGTGGGGCGCGTGCGCCGTGCTAAACTCTATTACCTGCGCCAGCGCAGAGGCAAGGCTGCCAGAATTAAAGAAGTGCGCAAGAAAGAGCTCGCTTAAATCGACTCTGAGGTATCCCTCGCTGTGAAGCTGCAGAACTTCGAGGTCTTCTGCAAACCTACAGCTTCTAATCCGCGTGGCTAATCCTGCTGATAGGTCTTGAGCCGCTCTTGGACAACATAGAGCTGGTACTGGAGATAATTGAGCACCAAATCCAGCTTCGTAGGTAGGTCTTTAATTTGGTGCGCCCTCAGTCCTTCGAAGAGGAGCAAGGTTTTTTGCTCCAAGTCCCTCAAGAATGCCTGCTCCTCCTGAGATATGCTCGGGGAGTTTTTAGACCCGTTGGAGCTATGCGCTGCCTGAGACTGCGAGTCCTTTTGTCCAATTTCGTCCAAAGTTTGAGAGATAATATTTTTTAGTTCCATTGCATCAGCCACTTTTCAATTGTTCTCAACTCCGCAGGCTTGTCCGCCTGAATAAACAATTTTTGCATCTTTTGCATTTCAAAACGCTGTAGAGGCGCGTATTGCTGGAGTTGTGCGGGGGGAGTGGAGGGATGACTGGAGGCAGAAAGACCGCTCAAGCGTCTGTAGCCTAGCAAGGCCTCCTGATTATTAGGGTCTTTTTCCAGCACGCTCTTATAAATTTCTAAAGCCTCGGGTTTAAGACCTTGTAACTCGTAGATGCTACCCAAAGCAATGGTTTTTTCCACACACACGCTCCCTGTTTGTCAGCTTATTATATAATGTGAGCTTTTAAGCATTGCTTTAATGGATGACTATGGAAATACATGCGCTGTATATGATTGTTGCGGGTCTAGGCTTAAGTGTGGTGAGCGGCCTCTTGCTCAAGCGTATCGATATGCCAATTATCATTGGTTACATCGTTACAGGGCTTGTCATTGTCGCGCTATTTCACATCGAAGATTTTGAATCTCTCTCTGAAATTGCTGACTTTGGCATCGTTTTTTTGATGTTCATGATTGGGTTGGAATTCAATTTTGACAAACTCAAGACCATGAAGCAGGAAGTGCTCGTCTTTGGTGGGCTACAAGTTGTGGTAACTTCTCTGCTATTCATGGTCTTTGGCTACTATGTGATGGGGTCTTCGTGGGAGTTTTCATTGGTCGTGAGCATGGGCTTTGCCCTTTCCTCTACGGCTATTGTACTCAAATTCTTCGAAGAGGGTAAGCAGCTCAACACACCCGTAGGTAAGATTGTGGTGGGGATTTTGATCTTCCAAGACATTGCTGCTATCCCCATGCTCTTAATTCTGATGCTCATGGGCGATGCGAACGCAGACTTTGTCAAGCTCTTGGTCAAGACTGCGATTTCTGCAAGTATTATCTTGGCCATCTTACTCTTACCGGGCAAGCAAGTTGCCACTAAGGTGTTGAACTTAGCTGCAGAAAGTCGCTTGCCTGAACTCTTTATGGCGACGATCCTACTCATTGTCTTTGGGGCAGCGAGCTTGAGTCATTTCTTTGGCTTTTCCATGTCGCTGGGGGCCTTCGTAGCGGGTATGGCGATCTCTAAATCGCGTTACCGTATCAAAGTACAGGACGAATTTGCCCCTTTAAAAAATATTTTTCTGGGTCTATTCTTTGTCACTGTGGGCATGCAGATCAATTTGAAATTCTTATTTGCTAATTTTTTTGCCGTTGTGCTCTTACTCAGCATGGCAATGGCGTTGAAAGTGGCGATCTTGTATTTTCTACTGCGATTCTTTAGGGACGCTAAGAGTTCGATTAGGGTTGCGCTCTCTTTAGCCCAGATTGGAGAATTCGCCCTTGTTGTCTTTTTAACAGCTAGTAAACAGCATGTGTTGAATCTCAAAAAGCACCAGGGTTTGCTAGCTTTTTTAAATGAAAAAGGAATTATTCATGTGGTGCCACAAGACATCCAGCAATTCTTAGTGCTCATGATCATCTTTTCCATGCTCGCCACGCCCTTTATTCTCAAATATCTGGACTCTTTGGCAAATTTTATTTTTCATCAAGAAGCCTCCAAAAATTAGTCTAAGAGGGGCAAATCATGCTAGAATACGCCCCAAACTATCCAGTAAGGAGTGAACATGGAATTGACAAAAGTTGAAAAAAAGGCTGCGAAACGAACCTGCAAAGATCAGGAAACCTTAGAACATCGCTGGGATTTGAGCGCGCTGTTTAAAGATTTAGAAACATTAGATACGCACATTAGTGTCTTGGATAAGAAAGTTAAAGACTTTGAGGAAAGATATGCCAACACCTTTGGCCAGCTTGAAGTAGGTGACTTTAAAAAGGCTATGGAAGACTATGAAGAATTGAGTGAGGGTATTTCAAGAGCCATGGCCTATGTATCCTTGATCGTTGCCACCGACACGGACAAGAGTGATCTGTATTCCAAATACGAACTGCTGTGTAATGATATAGCGCAACATCTCTTGTTTGTGGACAATGAGTTTTGTGCCTTGGACAGCACCAAACAAGAGGAGTTGATCCAAGCTGTGCCTAAATACGCCTATAATTTGCGCTTACTCTTGAAACAAAAAGCCCATATCTTGAGCTTGTCCGAAGAAAAGATTTTGCTCGCCACTTCTAGTGTGGGCGTAGACGCGTTTTCCACTCTCTTTGACAAAACCCTCACCGCGCTCAAAATCCCCTTCCAAGACAAACTCATCAGCGAAGAAGAAATCCTCTCGGAATTGCACAATCCCGATCGCAAGTTGCGTAAAAAAGCCCAAAAAGCTCTGACAAAAGCTCTCAAAAGGAATGAGTTGGTGCTCACCTATGTGCTCAACATGGTACGCAAAGACCTGCACATTGGTAACAAATTACGCCACTATGAAACTCCAGAGAGTTTCCGCCACCTCTCCAACCAAATTTCTCAGGTGAGCGTGGATAGCATGTTGGAGATCGTCAATGACAATTATGCCTTAGTACAGCGCTACTATAGGATCAAATCCAAACTGCTAGGCTATAAACTCAAGGATTACGATCGCTACGCACCCTTAGAAACCAAAGAAAGTCCTGTGAGCTACCAGGAAGCGCTAGATTTAGTTTTAAAAGCCTATCGCGATTTTTCCCCTAAGTTTGCCCAAATTGTCGAGCATGCAATTGCGCACGGATGGGTGGATTCCCACCCTAGAAGTGGCAAACAAGGTGGGGCTTTTAGTGCGGGCACTGTGCCCAGCGCGCATCCCTTTGTCTTGCTTAATTTCACGAACAACCGCCGTTCTGTCTTCACGATTGCGCATGAGTTTGGACATATGATTCACCAGGAACTCAGTGGCAAGAATGTGGGCTATTTCAACGCCAACACCCCTTTGACCACTGCAGAAACCGCCTCTGTCTTTGGAGAAATGCTTCTGTTTGAGAGTTTGAAACAGGACCTAGATAAGAGAGAACTCAGGGGTATTTATGCGGGCAAGTTGGAAGACATGTTTTCCACCATGTTCAGGCAGGTGGTCATGACGAATTTTGAACGCCGTATCCACGCCACGCAGGAGGAGCTCAAGGCCCAAGATTTTGACACCATTTGGCAGGAGGAAAACGCCAAGATGTTTGGCAAGAGCGTGAAACTCACCAAGAATTATGCGCGCTGGTGGAGTTATATTCCCCATTTTATCCACACTCCTTTCTATTGCTATGCCTATAGTTACGGGCAATTGCTCGTGCTCGCTCTCTTTGGGTTGTATCGTCAACAAAAAACCTCTGATGAGCGCAAGGCATTTATCGAGACTTACACTGACTTTTTGAGCAAGGGAGGGAGTCAAAGCCCTGAAGAGCTGGTGGGCATGTTCGGACTGGATATTCAGGATAAGGAGTTTTGGAAAATTGGCATGGGCGAGGTGGAGAAAATGCTTAGTGAATTTGAGGCCTTGCTTTGAGAGATTTGAGTGCGCGCTACAACGCCATGGCTAACCAGCATTGCCTGGAGCACCTCTATTTTTTGCACAGCCATCGTGTGAATTTTAGCGTGTTTTGCGATCTCTCCAAGGTGCGCTTTGAGCCTCTCTTGCCTAGGGACCTGTTTGAGAGCTTTGGAAATTTTGTGCTGTTTGTGTTAGCGGGCTACACCTTTGAGAGCTTAAAAATCCATCGCTTGAGCCAAGAAATTAGCTTCGAAGCGGGTTTAGGCGACAATATTGAAACTACGGTGAGCATTGCCCTAGAGGGGATTGTGCAGATCATCGTCAAGGATAGAAATGACTCCAATGTGGTGCTTTTTAACCGCTCGGATGCTACGAGTATTTTTGGCGATAATGGTGAAACGCAGATTCAAGATTCCAAAGAAGCGTTTCTAGCCGATCCGAGAAATCAACAAGCTTTACGCACCCTTCAAGGTAAAGAATGAGCGTTTTAAAATTACAGATCAAGGTTTTTCGGTTCGATGCGCGCAAGGATTACAATCCCGCTTACCAGCTTGCCCAAGTGGAATACACCCCAGATTGGCGCTTAAGTGATGTGCTGGCGCATATCCCTTTACAAGATTTTAACTACGATCGCGCGCATTTAGGTGTGCGCCTTAACCAGGTAGCAGTCTTTGAAGACACCCCTGTACTAGACTTGATCGCACGGTTTTCTAAGGAGTGGGTACTTGAACCTTTGAGTATCAAATACGCCCTCCACGATTTACTCATGGATGAAGAGGCGATTTTAAGAGATTACCAACGTTTCTTGCACAGTGCCCCTTTCCTCACTCAAGAAGAACGCAATGAGCTAGCTAGATACACTAACATTAACTTTATCCAGCCCCACTATCCCGATGGCTATTATGGCGATGGATTTTTCTTGTATATCAAGTGGCTCATGGGGCGTTACCCACACCGCTCTAAAGAACTCTTACAGAGCATCGCCGATGTCAAGTATGGTGTGATGAGTTTTGTCAGCCCTAAGCCCTACCTCTATCCCCCCAGCGATCGTATTGAGCAAGAAATTTACGACTTACAGAAATGGCTTGTCCAAGCCTCTAATTGCCCCATTGCGAACAATGTGTGGGCATATATTGGCAAAAATTTGGAGGCTAAATACCAGTTTAAAACCCCAGCTACTCCTCAAGCCCAGGGGGATTTTTTACTCTTTAATGCCTACGATAAAACCCATAACAGCACACCCTTGTTGCAAAGCGTGAAGGCTTTGTTAACGCGTTTGAATTTACGCGTAGTAGAGGCAGAGTGTTGTTTTGACGGGGGATATTGGGGGCGTTTGGGTGATTTAGAAAAATTTGTGAGCGCGAATGCCTATAATATGGCTTTAGCACAGAAAATGGGCGTATCTCTCCTCTTGGCCGATCACGATGCCTATGCTAACGCGCTTTACGCACAAGAACTCTTGCAAGATGAGGCACTCAAAGAGAAAGTCAATCAAAATCTAGCCCTCTATGGTTTGGAATATAAAGAAGCTCCTTTGGTATATTTGAACGCCTACTTGTTGGAAAATGTTCCACCACTTCAGAGTGTCTTCACTGGTTTTTCCAGTGTACTCTTCGCCCCTGAAGATAGTGATTATTACAGACTTTTTCAGCCTCTTAGCCTCGCTTGTCATACCCCTCTCTTTGCTAAACAAAGCCTTACCCACCTCTTAGATACCAATATGTCCCTAGCCTTAGAGCGTTTTGGGGCATTGCGTTATGAAGCCATCGATCTAGGCGCGGATTTTTTACTCACCACCTCATTAAGTCAATTCCACATGCTGGACACTTTAGCTAAAAAAGCCTCGAATGCCTATGGTCGCGATCATGACAGAACAAGCACGCTCTACCTATCTCAGTTAGTTTTATTGGGGATGGGCGAAACAGACGCACAGGTTTTAGGATTACATGCACATCAGCAGCCCTTTAATTTCTTGTAAGGAGGCGCGTTGCAATTAGGACTCAAGATTCTCTTTGCCATGGCACTCGGCATGGGTTGGTATGGCATTAATGGGGAAGAATCCGGAGAGTTCTCCTTGCTCATTTTTGTTTTTGTGCTCGTGTTATTATTGCTCAAACCCATCACTTTCCAATCCCCAGAGAAACGCGAGGATTATATCCAGCAATTGCAACGCAATTATGAGCGTAAGCGTGAACTCAAGAACAAACAGCGTGCCGAGAAAAAGCGTATTTCTCAAGCTGCAACCGAACGGGACTATAAAGAACAACGCGAAAAACACCAACAACCCAACAATAAATTCTTTTAAAGTGAAACGATGATAGAAGTGATTTTAGTAGTGGCAGTGGCCGTAGTTTTACTTTATTTATACTACACCTTGCAAGAATATCTCAAAAACCCCTTGCACGCGCCCACGCCCAATTCTGAACCTGTAGAAACCTTAGATGTCTATCCTCTTCCTAGCCCCGAACAGAGTTTAAGAGAGAGCGAGCTTGGAGTGGTCGCGCTCTTATTAGGGCGTGCCTTGGATTCTATGCCTGATAGTCTCCTCAAGCAAGCCTTAATCACTTTATTTTTAACCGATTTAAGCCAAAATAGTGGGGTTGCTTTGGAACAATTGCAAGAGCTTTACAAGACCACAGACAAGCCTGATTTAGAGGAGTTATGCACGCAATTCTTAGAAGTCGCGCATGGAGAATATAAAAAGCGCCTCAAACTCGTCGAATTTCTCTTTGTGCTCGCCTACGCGCAAGGCTCTTTGCAAGAACAGAGTAAAGAAGTTTTGCTCGATGTGGGGGCGTTTTTGCGCCTAGAAAATAGCGATTTTAATGCACTCTATGAGGATTTTGAATCTTTAGCGCACAACAAGCCTTACAAGGTGGTCTTAGCCAAAATGCCAGACTTTTGCGCCTTTGAAGCACAAGTGGCATTGCACTATCTCAATTTCATGGATGCTAAAAGCTGGCATAAAAGTTATCTGCCCGATCGCTTAAGCGTGCTGTGGCAACTCCAAGAGATTTACCAACAAGGACGCTAATGGATTTCCCCCCCTTTGATCTGAGTTTAGAAAAGCGTTATTACCAAATTTGCAAGGAGCGGGGTTATTTTGAAGTGGGCGCGCAAGGGCGGCCTTTTGCACTCATGATGCCCCCGCCCAATATCACGGGACGTTTGCATATCGGACACGCTTTAACCTTGAGTTTGCAGGATATTTTAGCCCGTTACAAGCGCATGGACGGGTATCGCGTGCTTTACCAACCCGGTCTCGATCACGCTGGGATCGCGACCCAAAATGTCGTAGAAAGAGAGCTTTTAGCTCAAGGTGTGCGCAAAGAACAAATTGGACGCGAAGCGTTTGTGCAAAAAGTTTGGGAGTGGAAACAAACCTGCATGCACCAAATTGTAGAGCAAATGCAAGAGCTGGGGTTGAGCTGCGCATGGAGTAGATTACGCTTTACGATGGATGCAGGCTTGCAAAGGGCCGTGCGTGCGGCATTTAAAGAATGGTATGAGCGCGATCTGATTGTGCAGGATTTTTACATGGTCAACTGGTGCACTAAAGATGGTGCGCTAGCTGATATTGAGGTGGAATACGCCCAAGAGGATGGCAAGCTCTACCATTTGCGCTATCCCCTAGAACAGGGTGGAGCGGTGGTGGTGGCCACCACGCGCCCAGAGACCTTTTTTGGAGATGTCGCTTTGATGGTGCACCCGCAAGATTCGCGCTACCAACACCTCATCGGGCAAAAGGCGATCCTACCTTTAAGTGGGCGTGCGATTCCTATTATCGCCGATGAATATGTTGATCCCAATTTTGGAAGCGGTTGTGTCAAGGTTACCCCCGCGCACGATCCCAATGACTATGAAGTGGGTAAACGCCACCATTTAGAGCCTTTAGTGATCTTTGATACGCAGGGCATTTTGAACGTCCATGCGCTAGAATTTGCTGGGCAAGAGCGCCTAGAGGCGCGCCCACGCATTGTGCAGACTCTGCAAGAGCAAGGCTTTATAGAAAAGATCGAGCCCCACACCCATCAGGTGGGCAAGTGTTACCGCTGTAATAACACCATCGAGCCCTATATCTCCAAACAATGGTTTGTAAAAAAAGAGGTTGCTCAGGGCGCGATTGCCAAAGTCAGGGAGGGCTTGGCGCAGTTTTTCCCTTCTACTTGGCGCAATAATTACAATGCGTGGATGGAAAACTTGCGCGACTGGTGCATTAGCCGCCAACTCTGGTGGGGGCATCGCATCCCTGTCTTTACTTGCGCCAATAACCACCAATTTGTCAGCATCGACGATCCTACTTGTTGCCCTAAATGCGGCGATTTGCACTTAATCCAAGACCCCGATGTGCTAGACACTTGGTTTAGCTCGGCCTTATGGCCCTTTAGCACTCTAGGTTGGGGGCAAGAAAATGCGCCAGAATTTAGCGCCCATGATTTAGAGGATTTTTACCCTAATAGCGTGCTGGTTACCGGGTTTGACATTTTGTTTTTTTGGGTGGCGCGCATGCTCTTAGCGGGAGAGAGTTTGCTAGGCCAATTACCCTTTAAGGACATCTATCTGCACGCTCTAGTGCGCGATGAAAAGGGCGAAAAGATGAGCAAATCTAAGGGGAATGTGCTTGACCCCCTGGAGATCATCGCCACGGAGGGGGTGGATAGTCTGCGCTTTGCTCTAGCGATGTTGAGCGTGCAGGGGCGTGATCTGCTTCTCTCAAAAGAGAGCATTGAGCAAGCGCGCCACTTCACCCATAAACTCTACA
>NZ_JAERIS010000026.1 GCF_017979425.1 Helicobacter salomonis
TGCGCTATCAAAACTGCTGAAGATGTATGGGAATAGAGATAGCAAGCACAATCATCAAGTTCAAAACTGCAAACCATCAAAAGATACATAGAAAATCAAGGATTGAAGGCATTCATCCCACTCGCTAAAAC
Source organism: Helicobacter salomonis (assembly GCF_017979425.1). Lineage (GTDB taxonomy): Bacteria > Campylobacterota > Campylobacteria > Campylobacterales > Helicobacteraceae > Helicobacter > Helicobacter salomonis. The sequence goes on from NZ_JAERIS010000026.1 coordinate 132, forward strand.
AAATGCGACGCATTTGCTAGAGTGGGGTTTCTGCCGGAGAGTCTTAAATTACTTCGGAGGTAGGTTATCCTATATTCTTTTATAGATACGATGACGCATACAGCTATGATAAAAATTTAGGGGCTTAGAGCAACAGAAACAGGTCATCTTAGAGCAGAATACTGAGGTCAATGACTATGTTGTTAAAGAAACCCTCAAAGATACTGAAGTCACGGGGCTAGAAAGGCTTTGATGAAGCTAATGGCTAAATCTCAGGGTTTTTAGGAATTATTGACATACTCCCTATAGCTAAAGTAGGGGATTCTAGTATCATCAAAGTCCGCCCACAAGCGGGTCTTACAACTTCTACTCCAAGAGTTGATGCCCCAACTCTACGAAGGACTGTTGTAGCACAAAAGATGCCTTATATCCCCATAGCTAAAGCTAGGGGCTTTACGGCGCAAGTGAGTAAAACAGCACATCCACACTCTCACGGACCTCTAACACACCGGGCGCAATGAGGGCAAGTGCGTTGCACGCCCCCAGCGCGTCGATGGCTCCAGAACCATAGCGATTGTGGCGATAGGGAGTGAACACCCCCTGTTCTACACAGCCCAGTACGAGATGCAAACGCCTTCCCTTGAAAAACAAGTGTTCACTCAAAGGCACGCGCAACATATTGTAGCGTGTGCGCGCCCCTGCGAGTTTGTCTAGCATGGGCAGAACTAGAGTGAGCGCAGTGAGCATGCAACTTACAGGATTGCCTGGCATGCCAAAGACAAAAGTAGGGCGGTGTGCCAAACTAGCCAACATGATGGGTTTGCCGGGCTTGAGATTAACCCCATGGTAGTGAATGATTGCACCCTGTCCTAAGAGAGCCTCTTTAAAGTAATCCTTATCTCCCACACTCACTCCAGCACTACTCACTACGACATCGTAATTCCCCCATGTTTGCATGACCTCTTGCTGACTCTCTAAATCGTCGTTAAGTTTGCCTGCATGGAAGGCATCATGCCCATGACTCTTCAGTAGAGAGACGAGCATAGGGGCATTGCTATCATAAATCTGATGGGCTTGTGCTGGAGCTCCCAAGGCTACCACCTCATCACCACTGCTAAAAATGGCAATTTTAAGCCGCTTAAACACACGCATGCGTGCCATGCCCTGAGAGGCAAATAGGGCAATTTTGCCCGCATGCACCCTCTCTCCTTGATGGGCGATCACTTCGTTAACAAGAATGTCTTCACCCATCGTGCGAATATTTGCCCCTTGTTTGTAATTCTTACTGGGAGCTTGGGCTTGCTCGTCATCGAAAAAATCCATCTCCTCAAAAGGCACGACAACGTCCGCCCCTTCAGGCACAAGCGCCCCTGTCATGATCCTAGCGCAAGTGCCTGCCTTGATATGCACGCCTTCCACACTCTGCCCTGCATAGATTATGCGTGTAACTTTTAGGAGTTTACCCACATCTTCTAGGCGCATGGCAAAACCATCCATTGCCGAGTTAGTTGCTTTAGGTGAAGGCTCGCGCGCGCAGATACTTTGAGCTAAGACTCTCCCCAGGGCGTCCTCTAGGGCAACTTCCTCTGTATCCGGCACAGATTTGACCAAATTTAAACTCAATGCGAGCGCGTCGTCAAATTCCATTAAAGGGTGTTTCATCTTCATCCTTTTTGAATTTCATGGAGCATTTTCTTGAACGCGTCCTTAGTGCCCGGGCGCACAGAACTCATAAGGCTAAACAGCACAATGGCGATTGCACTGGCGACGAATCCGGGCACAATTTCGTAGATATCTAAGAAACTCTTGCCAAATTGATCATAGAGAATCACGGTGCCCGCCCCAAAGACCATGCCCATGATAGCCCCTAGCCTCGTCATGCGCTCCCAAAAGAGCGAAAAGAGGATCACCGTGCCAAAACTTGCTCCAAAACCCGCCCACGCATAGGAAACAATTTTAAGGACGCTTGCATTCCGATCTGTGGAAATGAAAAAAGCCACACAAGCCACTGCCAATACAGACACACGACTCACGGCCATAAGAGTTTTTACGGGAGCTTGTTTGTTGAAAATCTTGAAATAAAAATCCTCGGCAATGGTAGAAGAGCTAACTAATAATTGTGAACTAGCGGTACTCATCACAGCTGCTAGAATAGCACTTAAAAGCACCCCACTCACCCATGGATTAAAGAGGGTCGCGCTCATGTGGATAAAAATTTTCTCTGGATCGGCCAAGCTCAAATTAAACTTGGTAACATAGGCTACACCTAGGAGTCCAATCAAGCATGAGCCTGCTAGGCTGATAACCATCCACCCAATGCCAATCGTGGTCGCCTTAGGAATCTCGCGGATGGAACGAATGGACATGAAGCGCACCAAAATATGGGGTTGTCCAAAGTAACCCAAACCCCATGCTAAACTGGAGATCACGGCCACGATAGAAGTGCCCTGCAGGAATGTGAGATTTCCGGGCTTGATTTGAGCGATCACCTCGAAACTCGCCCCAAAACCCCCTAAATGGTAGAGCATCATGCAGGGGACGACAATGAGAGCTCCCATCATCAAAAGACCCTGTATGAGATCGGTCCAACAAACCGCTTTATACCCTCCAAAGAAAGTGTAGGTAACGATGATGAGTGTGCCTACAATCAACGCATTGGAGTATTTGACCCCAAAAGTCGCTTCAAAAAGTTTGGCCCCACTGACTAGCCCTGAGGACACATAGAAAGTGAAGAAGATCAAAATAACAATGGCAGAGATGAGACGCAAGATGTGTTTGTCATCGCTGAAACGGGTTTCAAAATAGTCAGGGATAGTGATGGAATTGGCGATCACGCTTGTGTAAACACGGAGGCGTTTAGCCACCAAAGACCAGTTAATGAAAGCCCCAATGGTCAGCCCAATGGCGATATGGCTATTGACAAGCCCTCCCACATACAAGGCTCCGGGCAAGCCCATTAAGAGCCACCCGCTCATGTCGCTTGCCCCCGCGCTCAACGCGCTGATCACAGGTCCCATGGAACGATCGCCTAAAAAATAATCCTCTGTGGTTTCGTTTTTACGGTAGAAATAAAATCCAATAAAGAGCATCAGCGCAGAATAGAGAATAAAAACGCTCAAAATTTGGTAGCTAATGTGCATGCTTAGCCTTTAGACCTCGCGCGCCCAGATTGCCATAGCGGTGGTAGGAGATGCTGACTGATTTTTCTAAAAAGTAGTTGAGCAATTCAAAACGCCCACAGCGCAGGGGTTTGGCATTGGCTAAGACAATCCCTGCCTGCGCACTGGCTTGGTAAAGCGCGTCCAAACCTTGACCAAAATAGCGCACACGCACAAAGCCACCCAATTTTGCGCTAAATTCTTCAAGACTCTCATAAAAAACACTGGGTTTGAAGTGGTGTTGCATGCCCTCTAGGCATTCTAGCAAAAGGTTAAAGTGAGGGTTAGTGGGGGAATTGTCTACGCTGATGGTAAGGGGAATGTTACACACCGCGCATGCTAGCACTACACTAAAGAGTTCCAATAATTCATCTTCTGCGCGCACGCGATACCCCACATTGGCCACTTTGGTGTAGCTAAAGTAATTTTCCTCGCCCCGCACATGGATGAATTCTGTAGGGGTGTTGAAAGTGTGTTGTGCGTGGTAAGCATAGTCGCGTGCTAAGGCGATGAGGTCCTCATAGGCATGGGCATGGTGCGCGCTAAAGGCTTCTAGGATCTGTATAAAGGGCAGATGTGCGTCAGCGGGGGGGGTTGGGGTGCTGTGCTCTTCAATGTGCACAAATTGCAGGGCGTAGTTATAGCTCCCTACCTTGCGCCCCAAACCTACGGCAGATTTTTTGATTCCCCCAAAGGGCTGGCGTAGGACAATGGCCCCCGTCGTGGGCTTGTTGACATAGATATTGCCCGCCTCAATGTGCTCTATAAAATACTCCCATTCGCGCTCATCTAGGGACTCTAGCCCAGCTGTGAGACCATAGCCTGTTCCATTGGCAAGCTCTAGGGCTTCTTTGAGATCTTTAGCCTTCATCACAGAGAGCAAAGGCACGAATAATTCCGTGTTGTAGGTATAGTCACCCTTCTGTGTGCCGTACCTGATGCAGGGCTTCATCAGATAGGGGTTATCATCGATAAATTCGGGTTTAAGCACCCATTCTTCGTGCGTTTCCACGTGGTCTAGGGCCTTGCGCACCTTAGAGCTGGGCGTGCTTGCCAAAGTGCCAATTTTATGGTGCAATTCCAAAGGATCGCCCACACTCATGGAGTTTGTGGCATCTACAAGTGTCTTTTTAAAGTTAGGATCTTCATAGACCTCTTCCTCGAGAATGAGCAAAGAGGTGGCCGAGCATTTCTGCCCCGAGTTACTAAAGGCGGAATGGACGACATTTTTCACCGCCTGTTCTCTATCAGCCATTTTAGTAACAATGGTGGCATTCTTGCCCCCCGTTTCTGCGCTCAAGTGCAGAGTGGGATTAGCCTTGAGCATTTCATAGGCCGTTTCTTCAGAGCCCGTGAGAATGGCAAAATGCACAGCCGAATTGTTGAGCAAATGGGCACTGAGCTCGCCACCACGACAGGGTAAATAGATGAGCACATCTCTGGGCACCCCCGCATCCCAGAAACACTCACACAAGCGATACCCCACTACTACACTGAGACTAGAAGGTTTGTAAATGACCACATTGCCCCCCGCTAGCGCGCTTGCAATGCTCCCCACCGAAATTCCAATGGGAAAGTTCCATGGTGCAACCACCACGCCCACCCCTTTGGGTTTGAAACTGACATGGGGATACTCTTTCAAGAGGGTTTGCAGACTATGGGGATAAAACTCTAAAAAATCGATAGCCTCACTCACCTCCGCATCGCTTTCTGCAAAGGTCTTGCCCACTTCTAAAGCACTAAGCCCGATGAGCTCCCCACGCCTCTCTCTGAACTTTTGTGCCACTTGGCTCAAGATAGCATGGATCTCCCTCAAGGGGCGTTGGGGGAAATGGCTTTGTTGAGCCAGTTCTAAGGCGCTTTTCATGATCGCCTCATCGGCTAAAAACACGGCGGCGATTTTTCGATGTTCAATCTTGTCAAAGACATCTAAACGCTTAAGCCCCTCGGGTGCGCATGCCTTGAGCACAACGGGGGAGAGCTCAATGGGTGGGGTGTTGCGGGCTTTATCTACAATTCTTTGTGCCCACTCCCGATTGGCACGCAAGGTAAAATCTGTATCACTTTCATTTCTAAAGGGGTGCTCGGGGTAAGTGCTCTGCCCTATGGGAGTGGTGTTGCGGTCCTGGGTGCGGCGTGTGTGATTGCTAAGTGTTTTCATGCCTTCCAAACTTTTTAGAAAACGCTGTTCTTGATCTTTCCACTCTGGCGATCCCACTTGGAGGTTGAAAAAGGCTTTCATGAAATTATCTGGCGCTGTGTTCTCATCTAAACGACGCACGAGGTAGGCAATAGCATTGTTGAAGTGCGCCGCGTCGCAGACGGGAGCATAGAGGATGAGTTGGTGCATTTCTTTGATTTCACGACTAGCCTGCACACTCATGCCTTCTAGCATTTCAAAACTGAAGTTGGCTATGGCAAGAGGATCGTTGAGGGCATGGATACGGGTGTAAGCATAGGCTATTTCAAAGATGTTATGCGAGGCGATGCCAATATGAATATACTTGTAGTTTTCCTCGCTCAAAACATATTCTAACATCTTATTGTAATTCGAATCGGTGTCTTGTTTGCTTGAGAAGGTGGGTAATTCCCAGCCCTTGATGGAGGCAAGGGTTTCTTCATTCTCCATGTTAGCGCCTTTGACAAAACGAATCTTGATGGGAGGGAGATCGTTGAGCACGCGCTCTTTAGAAAAAGCGACTAGAGTTTTGAGGTATGCGTAGGAATCTGGAATATAGGCTTGCAGAACAATTCCCGCACTGATAGGAAATTTAGCGATGGATTCCATAAAAGCTGCGATGGTGAGTTCTAAATCTTTAAATTCCTCCATGTCTAAGTTGATAAATTTTTCAATGCTATGCTGCTCCTTTTGCTCGAGGGCGAGCGCGTAGAGGGTGTCCAGCCGTTTGACAATCTCTGCCTTAGAATATTCAAAGTCTAAATGGTAAATTTGGGAGAAAATAGTGGTGATCTTAATGGAAATATACTTGATATAACTAGATTTGATCGCCTCTTGGTATTTATGCATGCGATACATCGCCTCTGATTCTCCCAGCACCTCTTCGCCAATCAAATTCACATTCAAAACAATTTGTTCGGATTCACGCTGTTCAATCGTGCGTTTGAGCACCTCACTTTTCTCATCTAAAACCATTGCTTGGGCATTATTGCGGACTTTGTCCACAAAAAATGGTACGCTCATAGAGGGGATGAACTTGCCTATATGCAAGAAGCCCATGAGAAGAAATTTTTCAAAACGGCTAAAGAAATCTGCAATGCCATACTTTTTGAGGGTGTGTTCGATGAGATGGAAACGGGCGCAGTTGTCCTGGCAGCGAAAAGAGCGATCCAAGAGCTCAATGAGCATGACCTTGTTACTGGGATTATCCAAGAGTTTTTGCATCTTACTATGAAAAGTTCTCTCTTCTTGGCTTAAATGTTCGCTGATTCTAGTTTGCAGCGTGGTGGCAAGACTCAAAGCCGACTGGACCAAATCGTTGGAAGGCTGTTGCATAATAACTCCAAGTGGATAGTAGCTTTGAGTATAAGATACTTGGGTTAATGAGAATACGCAAAGCAGAATCGAGAATGCGAGGGGGTCCCATTAAGTAACAATGGTACGCTTGGCAGGACTTGAACCTGCGGCCTACGGCTTAGAAGGCCGTTGCTCTATCCAGCTGAGCTACAAGCGCATGGTGCGCCTGAAGGGAGTCGAACCCCTAACCCCCAGATCCGAAGTCTGGTGCTCTATCCAATTGAGCTACAAACGCTAAGTCAAAACGGAGTTTTAAGAAATGGGGTGGATGATGGGGCTTGAACCCACGACCCCCAGGACCACAATCTGGTGCTCTAACCAACTGAGCTACACCCACCATAAAGCCTTTTACCGCATGGTCGGGGCGAAAGGATTCGAACCTTCGACCCCTTGGTCCCAAACCAAGTGCGCTACCAGGCTGCGCTACGCCCCGCAAGTTTTGACAAATAGGCACTATAGCATACTCTTAAGGTTTTGTCAAGCACTCCATGGTTTATTGGTGTTAGGCATGCAAGCTATAGAGAAATCTATTCTCATTTTAGCCATATTTTAAGTCTAGTGTTGTATAGATTTTCACGCAATACATTGCTATGAGAGGAGTTCACATGTTGAAAGAGAAGCTAAAACAACTTAGAAACGCAAACAATTTAACCCAAGAAGAACTCGCCCTTAAATGCGGTGTAAGCTTGCAGAGTATCAAGCGTTATGAGAGCGAGCAAAAAAGCAATATCACTTTAGATACTTTGGAAAAACTCGCCAACGCACTCAATACAGATTTACATTTTTTTACATCTACACATAGAGAGGTGGAAGATGTCGTGATGGTGCCCTATGTCAAGGATAGCAAGACCTATTCACCTCAAGAGAATCGGGATGATAATACGGTATTTCTTCCGCAGAGCAAAACCTTTCTCAAGAGGCATTTTGGGATCACTTCCACAGAACACCTAGGGCTTTTACAAGCTGTGGGCAATTCTATGGAGCCGCTGATCAAGGAGGGAGATCTGTTGCTCTTTCAAAATGATGAAAGCTGCTATGAAGGGGCTATTTATGTTGTCAACCTAGATGGAGAATATTATGTGAGGCGTCTGTGCAAACGCCCAGAGGTGTGCCTAATTAGTGACAATTCTATTTACAGACCCATTCATCTGCAAAGTTTGGATGATATCACCATTTTGGGACGCGTCATAGGCGTCTTGCATACTTTTAGTTTTTAAAGATAGGCGCGCAATAAATATGCTAACATGCGCGAGTAGTTTGTGCGACTAAGTCGACCAAGGAGCGAGATTGAAAATTTTAGTTGTAGATGATAGTTCCACCATGAGACGGATCATTAAGAATACCCTGCAACGCTTGGGGTATGAGGATATCATGGAAGCCGAGCATGGGGTGGAAGCTTGGGGAAAACTAGATAGCAACGACACAACCGGTGTACTCATCACAGACTGGAATATGCCAGAGATGAATGGGTTGGATTTAGTGAAAAAAGTGCGTTCGGACGGGCGGTTTAAGGATCTGCCCATCATTATGATCACCACAGAGGGGGGCAAGGCGGAGGTGATCACCGCACTTAAGGCCGGGGTGAATAACTACATCGTGAAACCTTTCACGCCCCAAGTTCTCAAGGAGAAGCTGGAAGTGGTGTTGGGAACGAATGATTGAAGTAGAGGATTGTAGCGCGCGTGTGTCCGGATGTTTATTTTAAAACCTTTGTCTTGCCCACGCATTATCCTGAGTTGTTCGCCCACTGTTTGTTGGAATTCACGCAGGATGCCATTGAGGAAATCGACACGCCTCCTTCCCTCGACTATTCTTACTTCGGAGAAACTCCCCTAAAGCCTCCTGGGGGAGGTTTTATTATCTACTCCACTACGCCTCCTGAGAGTCTCTTGGCGTGCGTGCAGGATTTCTGTAGTGTGCTCTCTAAGAGATTGGACACTGCTATTGGCTTTTACCACCATAGCAGCTCGCAGCGTAACCTGGATTGGGTGCGGGCCTATGAGCGGAGTGTGAAGCCCATCATTTGCGGGAGATTTCATATCGTCCCTAATTGGAGCTCACAGGAGCGCGAAGATTTGATGCCACTGCTCCTTGATCCAAGCTTGGCCTTTGGCACGGGCAGGCATGAGAGCACTCGCTTGCTTTTACAAGAGATTTCGCGTCTGGATATGCAAGGTCGACTGAGCCTAGATGTGGGTTGTGGGAGTGGGATTTTGAGCTTGGCACTCGCCAAGTTAGGAGCACGGACACATGCATGCGACACTGATTCGCTAGCAATCGCAGAAACTCAGAAGAATTTTACGCGTAATCATTTGGAATGTGTAAGTCTATGGCATGGCTCTATCCAGGTCATTCCTCCTGGCACATATTACGATCTCATTGTGATCAACATCCTTGCGGATGTGATCGTGCAAATGCATGCCGATGTACTCAAAGTAAGCAAGGAGGGCACGCTGCTCTTCCTGTCAGGTATTTTAGACACCCAAGAGAATGAAGTATATACAATTTATGCAAAAGATTTTACTCTTCTGCGCAGAGACCAAGAAAATGAATGGGTGTGCTTGACTCTGTGCAGGCATTTTAACTCTTAAGGATATCTATGGACAATCGATCGCAAAATCCTAACCCCAAGAAGCCCTTGTTGCAAAACCCTCTCTTGCTTGTTTTGATTTTCATTATTATTGCCATCATTGGTGTGCGTATGATGAGCACAGAGGGCGGGTTTGGGGATCGTTTTCTCTCAACTAGTACTAAAAATGTTAGCTATCACGAGCTTAAACAGTTGATCGAAAACAAAGAAGTGGACAATGTAAGCATTGGTCAAACTCTTATCAAGGCCACCAGTAAGGAGGGTAATACCAAGACTATCTATGTGGCTAAGAGGGTTCCCGATCTCTCTTTAGTTCCCCTCCTAGATGCACAGAAAATTAATTATTCGGGCTTTAGTGAGTCGAATTTCTTCACAGATATTTTGGGCTGGCTCTTGCCCGTACTGGTGATTTTAGGTTTGTGGATGTTTATGGCAAATCGCATGCAAAAGAATATGGGCGGGGGTATCTTTGGCATGGGGAGTTCTAAAAAGCTCATCAACGCGGAAAAACCCAAGGTACGCTTTAATGACATGGCAGGTAATGAAGAGGCTAAAGAGGAAGTGGTGGAAATTGTAGACTTCCTCAAATACCCTGATCGTTATGCCTCTTTGGGAGCTAAAATTCCTAAGGGTGTGCTCTTAGTGGGTCCCCCCGGGACAGGTAAAACCTTGTTGGCTAAAGCGGTGGCCGGAGAAGCCAGTGTGCCCTTTTTCTCTATGGGGGGGAGCAGTTTTATTGAGATGTTCGTAGGTTTGGGGGCAAGTCGGGTGCGTGATCTCTTTGACATCGCTAAAAAAGAGGCCCCCAGCATTATTTTTATCGATGAAATCGATGCAATCGGGAAAAGTCGGGCAGCCGGGGGAATGGTCAGTGGGAATGATGAGAGGGAGCAAACCTTGAACCAGCTCTTAGCGGAGATGGATGGCTTTGGTTCAGAAAATGCGCCCGTGATTGTGTTAGCAGCCACCAACCGCCCTGAGATTCTGGATCCCGCCCTGCTCAGACCAGGACGCTTTGATCGCCAAGTTCTAGTAGATAAGCCTGATTTTAACGGACGCGTGGAGATTTTAAAGGTGCATATCAAGCCTGTCAAATTGGCTAATGATGTGGATTTGCAAGAAATCGCCAAGCTCACTGCCGGATTAGCAGGGGCGGATTTGGCCAATATCATCAATGAAGCCGCACTTTTAGCCGGGCGTAACAACCAAAAGGAAGTCAAACAGCAGCATCTTAAAGAAGCGGTTGAGCGAGGTATTGCCGGTTTGGAGAAAAAGAGTCGGCGCATTTCTCCTAAGGAGAAAAAGATCGTGGCTTACCATGAGAGCGGGCATGCTGTCATTTCTGAGATGACCAAGGGCTCTGCGCGGGTCAATAAGGTTTCTATCATTCCCAGAGGCATGGCGGCTCTAGGTTATACTCTTAACACTCCCGAAGAAAACAAGTATTTGATGCAAAAACACGAGCTCATCGCTGAAATCGATGTCCTCTTGGGTGGGCGCGCCGCTGAAGATGTCTTTTTGCATGAAATCTCTACAGGAGCCAGCAACGATTTGGAGAGGGCTACTGACATCATCAAAGGCATGGTAAGTTACTATGGCATGAGCGATGTGAGTGGGCTAATGGTGCTAGAAAAACAGCGCAATTCGTTCTTAGGCGGGGGCTTTGGAGGAGGAAGAGAGTTTAGCGAAAAGATGGCCGAGGAGATGGATGCATTCATCAAAAAACTCTTGGAAGAACGCTACACTCATGTCAAGCAAACTTTGAGCGATTATAAAGATGCCATTGAAGTGATGGTAGATGAGCTCTTTGAAAAAGAGGTCATCACGGGCGAGCGCGTGCGTGAAATCATTAGCGAGTATGAAGTGGCTCACAAACTGCAAACCCGTTTGGTTCCCTTAGAAGAACACGCGAGCTAAGGATTTTCTATTAAACCTCTCTATCTGTTTCCCAATCTATTCACGGCGAGCAGTATTTTCTTAGGAATGATGGGGGTTTTCTATGCCGCCCGGGGGAGTTTTGTGAGCGCGTGTTGGTTTGTAGTGGTGTGCTTGGTTTTGGACGGCCTAGATGGGCGTGTTGCCCGCTTAACTAACACCACCAGCAAGTTTGGCTTAGAGTTTGACTCGTTGGCCGATGTAGTGGCCTTTGGGGCAGCTCCTAGTATCATTGCTTACTTTTATGTCGGGCACACTTATGGGCGCGTAGGAATGGCGGCTTGTGCCCTATTTGTGATCTTTGGAGCGATTCGTTTAGCGCGCTTCAATGTAACAACCCAAACCGCAGACCCCTACTCTTTCATCGGCATTCCCATTCCCACTGGAGCGGTTTTGGTCGTGCTAGCCATTTTACTCGATCACAAGTATGGTCTCTTTAAAGCCCAACACGGACATTTAATGCTTGCCTATATCGTGTTTTTGGGAGTGATGATGGTGAGCAATATCCGTTATCCCAATTTCAAAAAAGTCCGTTGGAATCTCAAGCTTTTCATCGTCTTATTAATTTTTCTCTTGCTTGTTTTTATCTATCCCTTAGAGGTGCTGAGTAGTTTTATGTTTGCCTATTTATGTTACGGCATCGTGCGTTGGATCTTTGTCATGAGCAAGATTTTATTAAAACGGAAACATTAATGCAACAGGTGCGTTTCTACATCGAAGGTATGACTTGCAGCGCGTGTTCAAGTGGGATTGAACGCGCTTTGGAGCGCAAGGATTTTATCCAAGAAGTGCGGGTGGATTTGCTTAGTAAAAGCGCAGTAGTGGTCTATGACACCGCGCATGCTAGCCTTGAAGATATTTTTAAAATGATCACCAAATTGGGCTACTCTCCTAAAGAGAGCCTGCCTCCTCCCAAGGTTCAAAAGTCCCATCTATGGCTTGCCATGCCCGCTACTTTGGGTGTACTGTATCTCTCCATGGTGGGCATGCACTTGCCCGCACTACTACCTGCTATTTTGCACAATAGCTTCATAAGTGGATTTTTGCAAGCTTTATTAAGTTTACTGGTCATGCATGCAGGCAGACATTTTTACATTAGAGGCTTTAAATCTTTATGGGAGCGCCAACCCAATATGGACAGCCTGATAGCCTTAGGCACTAGTAGCGCATTTCTTTATAGTGTGGTGTTGCTAGGCAAAGCATTTCAGGGCACACAAGTAGGGTATTACTTTGAGAGCGCATGCGTGATTTTACTCTTTGTCATGCTGGGCAAACGCCTTGAAAATGCTTCTAAAGATAAGGCACTAGCAGCCATGGAAGGCTTATTGGGCAGACAACCCCAAAGTGCACTCCGCGTAGAGGAGGGCAACGCTGTTGAAGTGTTGATCGAACGCGTGCAGGTGGGCGATGTCTTAAAGATTTTGCCCGGGAGCGTGATCCCCGTAGACGGGGTGGTAGTTGAGGGTGAGGGGGAAATTGACGAATCCACTCTCACGGGTGAGAGTGTGCCTATTTACAAATCTCAGGGTGCGCATGTCTTCTCAGGGACGCTCAACACTACTACAAGTTTTTTAATCCGCGCCACCCATACAAGCGCGCAAAGCGTTCTGCAAAAGATTGCCCAGCAAGTGCGCGATGCGCAAGGTTCTAAGGCACAAATTGCCAGATTGGCTGATAAGGTCGCGCGAATCTTTGTGCCCTCTGTCATTGCTATTGCCAGTGTGGCCTTTGGAGTGTGGTTCTTTTTGAGCAATTTTGCCCACGCTTTGGAGGTTTTCATTGCCGTGCTAGTCATCTCGTGTCCTTGCGCATTAGGTCTAGCCACTCCGATGTCCCTTTTGGTGGCACACAAGGAAGCGAGCCACTTAGGTCTCTTCTTCAAAGATGCGCAGGCGTTGGAAAAGGCTCGCTTGGTAGATTGTGTGGTCTTTGACAAGACGGGTACAATCACGCAGGGCAAGCCACAAGTCCAACGGGTTGTGGCCATTCCTGGAATCTCCACAAACGATGTGCTCTGCTTAGCTAGCAGCGTGGAAGCCCACAGCGAACATGTGTTAGCACAGGGCATTGTCGCGTATGCCAAAGCACAAGATGTGGTGTTTAAAGAGGTTAAGGAGGCGCGCGCATTCCTAGGACTAGGGATGCGCGGGTGTGTGGAGGGAACATGGATCAAGGTGGGGAATTTGGAATTTTTCAACACACCTAATCCATTTGTACTAGACACACCGGGCACTTGGGTGTTTGTGGGTATTGAAGGACAGAGTGATCATATTTTGGGGGCACTGATCTTGCAAGACATGCCCAAGGCTCATGCTAAAGAAGATATCTCTCGTTTGCAAACACTGGGAATTAAGACCATGCTTTTAAGTGGGGATCGCGCCGACAATGTGCAGGCCCTGGTCCAAGAGCTTGGCATGAGCACGGGTATCGGGCAGGCCAGCCCTGAAAACAAGCTGGCTAAGATTGAGGAACTCAAGGTTCAGGGGGAAGTGGTCATGATGGTGGGAGATGGGATGAACGATGCGCCTGCACTGGCACGCAGCGATGTAGCAGTGGTCATGGCACGAGGGAGCGATGCGAGTTTAGAAGTGGCTGATGTGGTCAGTTTTAACAATGAAATTGTAGCTGTGGAAAATGCGATTAAATTAAGTCGGGCTACCATCGCCAATATTAAGCAAAATCTCTTTTGGGCATTTGGCTATAATGCCATTGCTATTCCCCTAGCGTGCGGTGTTGCATTCAAAGCAGGCATCATGCTAAGTCCTATGCTCGCGAGTTTAGCGATGAGCCTGAGCAGCCTAAGTGTGGTGCTAAACGCGCAGCGACTCAGAGGAATCCATCTCAAAATTAAGGCAAGTTATGAAAGCTGAATGGTTAGTGCCAGAGATCACATGCAATCACTGCGTGGACAAGATCGAGCGCTTTGTAGGAGAGTTAGAAGGCGTGAAGCATATTGAGGTAAGTGTGGAGAACAAGAAAGTGTGCGTGGAATTTGACCCACCTGCTAGCCAAGAGAGCATTGCCGAAGCTATTTTAGACGCGGGTTATACTCTGGGCTAGGGTGTGAAACTCTTTTTTAAGCGTTTCCATCCTTATATTCAAGGGCATTACGCGCGCTTTGCAGTGGTGTTAATTGCCTCCCTAGTGGTGGCGTTGAGCACGGCGTGGGGAACTTATCTAGTCAAACCCACGCTAGATGAAATCTTTATCAAAAAAGATGCGCACATGCTGGCTATCTTGCCCTTCTTGGTCATTTTAGCATACTTGGGTAAGAGCGGGGGGATTTATATCCAAACCTATTTTACCAACTACATCGGACTGGACATTATCCAACAATTGCGCAAACGCATGCTGGAACATTTGCTTCAAATGGAACTTGGCTTTTTTAACCGTACCAAAAAAGGCGAGTTGATCGCTAGGATTACCAACGACATCGCGTTAGTGCGCGCGAGTTTGTCCAACTATTTGGCCGAATCGATCCGAGAATTTTTGACTGTCATAGGTTTAATAGGTGTGGTGATTTACCAAAGCCCTAGACTGGCTTTTTGGTTATTGCTCTTGTTTTTTGCGGCCATTCCGCTCAGTAAAATCATCAAAAAAGTTAAAAAGCTCTCTAAGGTTAACCAAGAAACTAACGCGCGCATGACGGCTAGATTGTCAGAAATTTTTCATAGCATTGAAGTGATCAAAACCTCCAATGGGGAAAAGCTCGAATTACAAGCGTTTCAAAAGGAAAACAAGGCATTTTTTCAAATCAGTTTAAAGAGCATTAAATATGCAGAAATCTCCTCCCCTCTGATGGAATTCTTGGGTTCTTTGCTCATCGCTTTGGTGATCTACTCGGGAGGGCGAGAGGTGATCGCAGGACATCTGAGCGTGGGGGCATTTTTTTCCTTTATTACCGCACTCTTCATGCTCTATACCCCACTCAAGCGCCTCGTGCGCATTGCCTCGAGTTTTCAAGAAGCCTTAGTTGCAGGGGAGCGCATCCATGAGATTTTAGAACGGGTTAGCCCCATTGTAGATGGCACGCATGTATTAGAAAAACCCATTGAGCGCATCGTATTCAAACATGTTAATTTTGCCTATAGTGCAGATAGGCTAGCCTTGCAAGATGTTTGTTTGGAATTGCACCCCAATCAGATTACCGCGCTCAAGGGCAAAAGTGGGAGTGGGAAGAGCTCGTTAGTGAATTTGATCTTACGGCTTTATGAGCCTACAAATGGAGAGATTGAAATTAATGGCATGCCCATTGCGTCTTTGCAGCAAAAGAGTCTGCGCGATCAAATTGGTGTAGTAACTCA
The DNA here is from genome assembly GCF_017979425.1 of Helicobacter salomonis. GTDB lineage: Bacteria > Campylobacterota > Campylobacteria > Campylobacterales > Helicobacteraceae > Helicobacter > Helicobacter salomonis. The sequence continues at coordinate 15,633 of NZ_JAERIS010000026.1, forward strand.
AAAGGTCTTTATTTTCAGCGGGAGTGTTGCAGAAAATGTCGCCTATGGTCAGGAAATCGAGCCTCAAAGAGTGCTAGATTGTCTACAACAAGCCCAGGCCTTAGAATTTGTGCAAGCAATGGGTGGCATAGAGGCTCTCTTAGAAGAGTTTGGGGCTAATTTAAGCGGAGGACAGCGCCAAAGAATTGCCATTGCGCGCGCCCTTTATCGTAGGGCAAGTGTGTTAATTTTTGATGAGGCCACTTCAGCTTTGGACAGCCATACACAAGAGGGCATTTACCAAACCATCACAGAACTTAGAGAAAATCGCATTGTGATCATGATTTCACATAATCGTGAGAGTTTGAAGATCGCTGATCGTGTCTGCGTGCTTGCGCATGGCAAGTTACAAGAAAGTCGCACCACTTCCTAGGAGGGTTCATGCGCCTGATTTGGATTCCCTTATTTCTTGTGTTATGTGTGGGGTGTACCCATGGAGTTTTTAGTCAGCCATCCCTGCAATTGCACTATAAAAGCGCATCGCCCCAAGTACCCCTTAAGGGAGGGCTTGTTCTGCAGACTCCAGATATTAGCTTTTCTAAAGATTTTATCCCGCATTATTACCAACGCAAGTATATCCAAGCCCTACAAAGAGATGGTGCTGCACTTTTAGTGCACTTAGGGTATAGTGCAACCCCTAATGCCCCTCATGCACATTTGAGTGGAAGCGTGCGCCTTGTCTTTGAAAACACTCCTTCCACACTTAAAGACACGAAGGCCATGCTCAAAGCTACGGGCAATGAATATGTCGATCCTGTGCGTGTTTTGCGCATGCTGCGTGCTCAGAGCACCCTAAAGCTCACATGTGTAGGGGGTGATCAATTCCCCTGTGGGGTGCAGGTGCATGTGCAAGTGTTAGAACCCGTGTGGCGGGCTAACCCTTTGGATAGCGATCCTAGTGCCCATGCCAGTGATGAACAACGCTATAACATCGCACTGATAGAGGCACTCAACAAACTTTACCAACAGAGTTTACAGACCCTAGAGACGCAGATCAATCACCTCTACAAAGAATAAGCATGCTGTCCAAAGATGTGAGTGAATATATCAAGGTTAAAAATGAACTCTACGCCTATGTGTCCTACCTTCTAACTCAAAATATTAAAAATTATCTCAAAGAGCCCACTCTTAAGTATATTCAAATTGCCATGGCTCGTATTAAACAAGAGGTGCGCATTAAAGAGGATTTTTTTATTTTAGATGTGAATGGGAATTTGCTCGATGATAGAGGGGCGATCAAAAATAGCTTTGCAGAAAATTCGCCCGAATACGGCTATTTCCACGAAGCCATTCAGGAACGGCGCTGTATTTTGACCAATCCCTATCCCACACGCCACAATCGTAATTTAGTGGTAACGGCAGCTTACCCCATTTACAATAGTCAAAATGAGCTCTTCTGTGTGGTCTGTATGCACATTCCAATCAAAATGGCTATCGCGCTGAGCTCCTCATCCAAGCACTATAAGGTTTTTGCTGAAGGCAGTGTGGTGATGTATTTTTCCATCTCCGTGATGTTAGGCCTTGTAGCACTATTGCTCTTTGTCAAGAGTATTTCTACACTTTATGATGCGCTCATCCATTTCAATAATTTTGATGTCAAAGAAGTGTTTCACCCCATCGTCTTGTTGACACTTGCCTTAGCCACTATCGACTTGGTCAAGGTAATTTTTGAGGAAGAAGTGCTAGGCAAGAATAGCGGGGATAACCACCATGCAATTCATCGCACCATGATTCGCTTTCTAGGCTCGATCATCATTGCCTTAGCCATTGAGGCCTTGATGTTGGTGCTGAAATTTAGCATTAGTGAACCCAGCAAGCTGGTTTATGCTGTTTATTTAACGGGTGGGGTGTCTATTTTGCTCATCAGTCTAGCCATCTATGTCAAATTCGCTTATGGCGCAGCAAAGAATTGATTTGGCAAGACTCTAGCTCAAAAAATAGACTAGACTTTCAAGTGCTTTTAGCATGCAAGAGCATTGGAACGCATTGAGGAAGAGCAAATTATCGCGACTATCTTGTATACTTGTGTGTCTTGATTGAACAAAGTAGGTTTTTGAATGCTCCAGTCTTTTGGCACTTTAATGCATACATGGCTCTATGGACAGGGAGGCTATTACACGCGAGCAGAGATAGGAGTGCATGGAGATTTTTACACCTCTGTTAATGCGAGCACCTTTTTTGGCGGAAGTTTGGCCTGCTATCTCTTGGATTTGCTGGAAAACCAAAAACTCAGCCTTCCCCTAAGTGTGATAGAGATTGGCGCACATCAGGGGCAACTTTTAGGCGATATCCTCTCTTTTTTGCGTGCCCTCAGTCATGGGGTTTTAGAACACACGCAATTCATAACTTTAGAACCTTTAGAACATTTGCGCACCGCACAGCAGGCACATTTGGCCCAAAGGGGTATCACGCTCCAATGTGTTAGCAATCCCCTAGACTTGCCCATTACACAGAGTGTATTTATCTATTGCAATGAATTGTGGGATAGTTTTCCATGTGAAGTTATCCAAGATGGGCAAATGCTCCACATCGATTCGCACTTCAAACCTCTGTGGCGTGAAAATTGCGTCTTAGAAAAATCTAAGGGATGTGTGCCCCTATCTTGGCAACCCTACATCCACACCCTGATCAAAGCTCTTGAGCGCGTGCCCCAGTGGGCGATTGCAAGTTTTGACTACGGACAATATGGAAAGCGTGAGGAAATTGACCTACGGGCATACGAGCGGCATCGAGTCTTGGACTTTGCAGATATTTTGGAAAATCTGCCCCAACTCTACCAGCGCGTGGATCTCACCTACGATGTGGATTTCAAGCACCTAGAGAGTATCTTTACCCAGTTGGGGGCCTCTACTCTCTTTTATGGCACCCAAGCCCAAGCTCTCATACACATGGGTTTGCCAAAACTTTTAGAACTTTTTGCAGCCCATATGCCTTTTGAAACCTATCAAAAAGAGGCGTTTAAAGCCCGCGCGCTCATTGATCCCGGTGGTTTTGGGGAGCGTTTTAAGGCACTCATTATGGCCAACTTCACCCCATGAACCTCTAAAAAATCTGGGTGAAATTCATGAAAAGAGAGGAACTTTTATAACTATCTACAAGTTTTAAACTCTCATAACCATTGAGACTTGTAGGGGTCATCAGGGTGCGGGTTTGAGAAATTAGGGGCATGTGCACACCCAGGCTCCATTTGAAGCGATCCACGCGCACACTAATGCCAAAGGTCGCGTTGATATTAGCGTTATTGCTCACTTGTGCCGCGCTCGCACTGGAAAATTGCGCCGTCCAGACATGAAACATGCCCAACAACCCAGCAAAAAAGCCATAGGCTTGGATTTTAGCGCGCCTTCCCATCTTAGGCTTTCTAATTTTGCTATAGACATTAAAGAGTAAATTAGCACCCACACCAAGACTATAACGGTTCACATTATTGGCACGAATCGCTGCGCTCAATGCCTTGTCCATGTAAAGGTAGCGGTAGCCAAAATAGCCATAGTAGGCGATACCCACAAAGGGCGTGAAATACTTTTGATACCCTCCCTCTAATTGCACCCCAAATTGCACGGAGCGGCTTTGCAGGTTTTTGTTAGTGATGGTGATGAGGGGACGGGTGGGGGCTTTGACGGTGGGGAGG
>NZ_JAERIS010000027.1 GCF_017979425.1 Helicobacter salomonis
TTTGCTCTTTTGTAAGGGACAAGCGGTATTTAAAGCCCTTATTGATCTGCATTCTTGGAGTTTAGCACAATCATGTTAATATTGGTCTATGGTAAAGTCTAGTGATATTAGGCACGGCAGACATTGTGTATTTCTCTTACATGTGCATTTGGTCTTTGTAACTAAGTACAGGCGTAAGGCTTTCAACAAAGAAGTGATAGATTTTCTAGGCAAAGTCTTTAAAAAAGTGTGTGAAGACTTTGAAAGCAAGCTAGTAGAGTTTGATGGAGAATCTGATCATGTGCATTTGCTCATTAACTACCCACCAAAGGTGAGCATTTCTAAGCTGGTCAATTCTTTAAAGGGTGTGAGTTCTAGGAGAGTGCGCACCCAGCAGTTTAAAAGTGTCTGCAACACATTATGGGGTGATCACTTGTGGTCTCCTAGCTATTTTGCTGGGAGTTGTGGCGGTGCTCCTTTAGAACTGATTAAACGCTATATCCAAGAACAAGAAACACCTGTTTGATTGCATTGTTGACTATCGGTATCTAGGTGCGCTTACATCTCCGCCCTGAAGGGCGGAGTTTTACGCGCAATTTGGATAAAGATAATATGATGGCAGTGTCGTGCACAGAGATCGAGCTACATCTGCATGCAAAAAAGCCCTAGCAAGCCAAACATAGACATAGGCCATAGCAAAATGTGTTAGAATGCGCCCTTATTTGTTTTGATCGAGGTTGGCATGATCCTAGATAATCGCTTCTTTTTGATGTGGCTAGTTCCCATAGTGGCGAGTTTTTTCTCTGTGGATGTGCAAATGGGGGGAGTGGCAACAACACTCTGGCATGCTCTCAAAGTGGCCTTCTATGGCTTTTTGGTCTTTTATGTGTTTTACTTTTTGCTAAGTTTCATCAAGCCTCAAGGTCTGGTTAGGTTTTTGAAAAATGCCATGCTAGTTTTGAGTTTGAGTCTGACTTTTATAGATTTCTTTGTTTCTTACTACTTCCACATGGGCTTCACTCCCTCTCTAGTGGGCACACTTTTAGCCACGAATGTAAGAGAGAGCCAAGAGTTTTTGACTAGCATGGTCTTGCCCCGATTAGGTTTTATACTAGGCTATCTTACTACCTGTGTGGGTTTCTTGTATCTTGTGCGTTTTAAATTATGTTTGAACATGCCACAACGCCTTAGAACACTAGTAATTCTTTTTGGGCTCTTTTGGGTGCATATTTTGAGCACCTACTATTTACAGGGCTTGCATGGCGTGTTTATCGATCCCAATATCACAACACGAGTCATTCCTGTGGTGAAAGAAGTTTCTGCCATCATTGAAAACTTCAAGGACAACCAGACCAAAGCCATTTATCAGAGTTTCAAACAGCCCTACCCCAAAGACTATGTGCATGTGGATGCTGATAGCGTGCCCAATGTGATCTTAGTTGTGGGGGAGAGTGCCTCTAGGAATTTCATGAATCTCTATGGCTATCGTGTGCCCAACACGCCTTTGTTAAGCGAGATCGCAAAGCATCGATCGCAAAACTTATTTGTCTTTGATAATGTGATCTCGGTTTTTGCCAATACTTACACGGTTTTTAGAACTTTGCTCAATTACGGCGATGTGGAAAACCACGCTGGTCCTTGGTTTCAACAGAAGAATTTGGGTCGCATTTTTAACTTAGCAGGTTACAAGACTTTTTGGATCGATGCGCAAGATAATTTAGATGGTAACAATGTTTTTGCCTTTCTAGCCCATCCTTTCACGCATAAGTATTGGGCAAATGGACCTTTGGATATCCAAAATAGCACTCAGGATGGTTGGACTTTAGAAGTCTTCAAGCATCATGTGCAACCCCAACTTGCCTCCAAAAATTTTATTCTATTTCATCTCTTTGGAAGCCATGCGATCTATCATAGGCGTTTTCCCAAAAGTTTTGCTAAATTTAGCCCCACTCAAATCCCTTATGAAAACTTGCATGTGCAAGACAACGCAGATAAACAAATTGTCGCCGATTATGTGAATTCGCTCTACTATACAGATTACATCTTGCACGAGATTTTTCAATTTTTTTCAACGCAAGATGCCATTATTCTCTATCTCTCTGATCACGCCGAAGATGTGTTTGAAAGCGATCGAAACTATGGGCATCGCTGCTCTACCTATGGGGTAGAAATCCCCTTTGTCATTTATGTTACCGATCTCTTTAAGCAAAAACGTCCTCAAAAAGTGCGACAACTTGCCCAAGCGGTGCATAAACCCTTTATGAGCGATGATCTCATTCACACTCTTTTGCCCTTAGCAGGGATTCACACTAAGGATAATTTGGAGAGCAAAGATTTATTGAGTCCGCGGTTTGATGCAATGCGCCGCAGAACTTATTGTGGAAATCAATATCCCTCAGACACGCTGAAAATCCCGACGAATCGGTAGGACCATGGAACTACACGCAGTCAGCCCAACTGCGTCTGAGCTAAAATTTCTGATGCTCCTTTTTGCCTGAAGGTTTTAATCAAATCCTGCACCAACTCTTGGGCACGATCGTGTGGGGCTGTGGCACACTCCTTAATAAAAGTTAGCCCATCCACAAGCCCCACAATGGCGCGCATCTCTATTTGCTTACCTTGTAAGCGCGCATGTACGCCTAAGGGCACCTGACAACCCCCACCCAAAGCGCGTACAAAAGCGCGCTCTAAGCCACAGCACAGCGCGCTATTGGGGTCATTTAAACTAGAGATTTTGGCTAAGAGAGGGTGATTGGCGCACATCTCAATTCCCAGCGCGCCCTGTCCCATGCTAGGAATCATCTCTTCCAAGCTCAAGGGCACTTGATAGGGCAACTCAAGCCCTAGGCGCTCCACTCCCGCGCATGCTAAAATCACCGCTTCAAAGTCTCCACCCTCTAGGCGCTCCAAACGCCTTTGCACATTCCCACGCAAACTCAAGGGGTCAGTATCTACACGCAGGGCTTTAAGCTGCATGGCACGCCTAAGCGAGGTGGTGCCCACACGCGCATAGGGGGGTAGGGCTTGCAAGTTAGGGTATTTGTAACTCAAAAAACAATCTTGAGGGTTGGCGCGTGCGCTCACACAGGCTAATACTAAGCCTTCTTCTAAGTCTACGGGCACATCCTTGAGCGAATGCACGGCTAAATCAATTTCCCCCTTGAGAAGCAGGACTTCCAATTCTTTGGTAAAAAGCCCCTTACCCCCGATCTTAGCTAAGGGGACATCTAAAATCTTATCTCCCTTAGTCTTTACAATTCTAATTTCACTCTGTAAACCCAGAGGTTTTAAGAGCTCTTGAATGTAGCCTGCCTGCCACAGCGCGAGCGCGCTCCCCCGACTCCCAATGACCACTCTAGCGCCCATCTTTATCCTTATCTAGCACTTCGACATCGATGATCCCATCATCTCTTTGGGAAGGTTCTCTAAGCCATGCTACCAATAAAGCCAATAAACCAAAGACATCGCAGAGCACCCCTGGCAAGATGAGAAGTAACCCCCCAATGGTGCGCAAAAACACACCCCCCATCCATTGCAGAGGATCGCGCTCTCTCAAATCCAACACTTTTAACGAGCCCTTTAAAAGTGCGCCCCCGCCCAAAAGCGCGCTGACAACAACCTCTAAGAGAAAGGCAAGGAGGCCAAATTGCCCTACCACACTCATGATGAGAAAGACCTCTACCACAAGGTAGAACACCCCCAAGACAAATAAAAAGGGCATTAAGTCAATGCCTCCAAGAGAGTGGGCACGATGGTTTCGCGTGCAATCACGCGCTTACCCAAACCCTGCCGTGCAATAAGCTCTATTTGCCCCTCTAGGGCTTGTTTGCCTATAATGAGCGCGTAAGAACACCCAATGAGCTCAAAATCTGCCATTTTGGCCCCAAAACGATCAAGGCGATCGTCTAGCAAGACATCAATTTTTGCCCCCTTAAGCTCTTCATAGATTGCTGTGCCTAGTGCTTCTAGTGCGCTGTCTTTAGAATTAGCCACAATCACCACCACCTCAAAGGGCGCACTTGCCTTGCTCCACACACACCCCTTTTTATCGCTATTTTGCTCTAAAATCGCGCTCATCAAGCGACTCACTCCAATGCCATAACAGCCCATTTCAAAGTATTGTAAGCGTCCTTCTTGGTCTAAATAGCGTGCCTCCATGCTCTTAGAATACTTATTGCCCAATTTGAAAATATGCCCCACCTCAATGCTGCGTTTTTCGCTCAAAGGTCCTTGACATTCTGGGCAAGTATCCTCTGGGCGGGTTTGGGCGATGTCTTGGTAATTTAAATTGGCAAAGGTGGATAAATCTACACCCACGAAGTGCGCATCAAGCTCATTAGCTCCACAGATCAAACAATCCGCTTCTTGTAAATCTACATCAAAGATCACCTCTATATCAGGCACGAGGTTTTTGACCCCGTAAGCCCCGATGTAACCCACTGGTAAGCCTAACTCCGTGATCTCTTGTACGCTCATCTCCTCTAATTCTAGGGCGTTTTGTTGGGCGCTTTTGTTAAAGGCATTGAGGGCTTTAGTCCCCTCTAATTGATCATCCCCTCTTAAGAAAAACACCACCGGGCGCGTTCCCTCATGCAAGCGCGCTTTTTTGATCACCGCCTTCATTAAAAAGTAGGGGGGCACTTTAAAAAAGGCGCTAAGCGCTTCGATAGTGGGGGTGTTAGGAGTGTGGAATTTAGCAAAGCGGGCTTTGGGGACATTGTCCGGTTCTGTGCGTTTAGCGCGCTTGGCGATCTCCACATTAGCCGCATAATTGCATTGTTGGCACACAAATACGCTATCTTCCCCACATTCGGCTAAGACCACAAATTCCTTACTCTTGCTCCCTCCAATCGCCCCGCTATCTGCCTCCACTGCGCGAAAATCCAACCCTAGTTTGATGAAAATTTCACTATAAGCTGCATGCATGCGCTCAAACTCCCTATCTAAGCATTCCGTGCTAGCATGAAAACTATAAGCATCCTTCATCACAAATTCGCGTGCACGCATCAGTCCAAAGCGGGGGCGGATTTCATCGCGAAACTTGGTGTGGGTTTGGTAGAGATTTAGGGGGAGTTGCTTATAGCTCTTGATATGGGCTTTAATGATCTCTGTGATGGGCTCTTCGTGGGTGGGAGAGAGCACACAGGGGTTATTTTTGCGATCCAAAAAGCTTAAAAGCTCTTTGCCGTATTGTTCAAATCGTCCGCTCTCCTGCCACAAAGAGGCGGGCACGACAAAACCTAGTGTGCACTCCTGCGCGCCATAAGAATCCATCACTTCTTTAATCACCCCCCTAATCTTGCTCAACACCTTATGCCCTAAAGGCAAAAAGTGATAAAGCCCACTCCCCATTTGCTGGATAAACCCCCCCTGTACCATAAAGCGGTGGCTTTTCAGCACAGCGTCTTTGGGGATTTCCTTTGTAGTGGGAGCAAAGAGTTGAGAAAAACGCATTAAAATCCTTCCTCGCTAAACTCGCATTTGTAACGGTTAATAAACATACTCTCTTTACCTAAGTTAAAAAGACTTTTAAGGCATTCGCCCAACATGTCGCCCTCAGGTTTGTGGGCATTTTTTTTGAGGGTGGCAGTGGGGTGGTGTAAAAAGGTATTAAAAGCGTTGTGTAAAATGCGTGCCACGCTTTGCTCATACTCTTGGGGCAAAAAGCCCTTTTTGATCGCGCGGTGTAATTCTTTGAGCGCTGCTTCTTTAGCTAGCCCTCTTAAATCCTTAATGAGAGGGTCGACTTCTAGACTCTGCAACCATTGGGCAAATTTAATACTGAACTGCCCCACGACTTGGTAGGCATGGCGGGTGTCCTTTTGGCGTTGCTCTAAATTCTGCGCTACTACACCTTGTAAATCATCCACGCTATACAGCCAAATGTGGGGCTCTGTTGGGGGTTCAATATCCCTAGGTACGGCCAAATCAAACCACCAACGCCTGAAATTACAGGGGTGTATCATCTCTGTGGTGATCACGCTATGAGGCGCACGGGTGGCGCAAAATAAAAAGGTGTGGGTGTTGATTCCCTGCTCTAGTGCGCTGAAGGGTTGCACCTGTAAATTGGAATCATCTAAACTCTTGGCAAAATCTTTGGCGCGCTCCAAATTGCGGTTATAAAGTTCCACTGCAAAACCCTTAGCTAGTAGGTGTTTACACACCAACTGCCCCATTTCCCCCACACCTACCACCATCGCGCGCTTGTCTACTTCTTCTGTGCTCAAAATCTCCAGTGCCTGCTTGACCGCCACAGAGGCGATCGAGACTGCTTGGGAAGAGATCGCCGTAGCGTTGCGTACCCCTGCCGCACATTTGAGCGCAAAATGAGCTAAACGGCTGAGGTGTTTAGCACACAAGCCCGCTTGCAAGCATGCCTTAAACGCGTCTTTAAACTGTCCAGTGATTTGGGTTTCACCCACCACTAAACTATCTAAGCTACTTGCTACGCAAAAGACATGGTGGATCGCGTGTTCTTGGGTGTGGGTCTCTAAGCTAGTTTGCAGGCTTTTAACGTCCACTTGTTTAGTATGCGCAAGGGCTTTGAGCAGATGGTGGGCAATCTGATCGGGACTGTGAGCGTAGAAGTAAAACTCTACGCGGTTGCAGGTGCAAAGTGCCATAATTTCATGCACGCTGGGATGTTCTTTTTTGAAGTGCGCTAAAAACTCTAGCAACGCCTCCTGTTTAAAAACAAGCTTTTCGCGGGTATCAATGGGTAAGAGTTTATGACTAAAGCCCAGGGTGAGGTAAAGCGGTTGCATTAAAATTCTCGCTTGATTAAGCTAGAAGCCACTTTTTCTAATGCGCTATGCCCTTTAATGGCTTGTAGGGCACAATGGGCATAATGCTTAATGTGTTCGAAGACTTGGGGGACGATATCGTGGGTTTTAAATTGTTCTGCACACCATGTTAGGGCTTGTTCATCAGCATTTTTAAAGCAGGCTTGTAGGTGGGCTTGGTTGGAAGGGTCTAGTTGTTGGTACAATAGAATATAGGGCAAAGTGCTTTTACCCTCCTTAAAGTCACTAAAGGCAGGCTTGCCCAAAACCTCTTTAGGCTGAGTGATGTCTAGTAGATCGTCCATGATCTGAAAAGCGATCCCAAAATTGAGCCCGAAAGTGTGGTAGTCTCGTGGGTCTAGCCCTGCTAGCAGAGCCGCGCCCGCACAACTTGCCACCATTAAGGATGCGCTTTTATCCCGAATGATATCAATATAGCGTGCTGTGTCGCTGTGGAAGGCATTAGAAGCCATCACATCTTTAATCTCCCCCCTAGAGAGTTCCATCACGCTATGAGCGACCAATTGGGCAACTTTCGTATCTAATTTGGTGAGCTCCAAAAAGGCCTTAGCATAGAAGACATCGCCCAACATGATGGCGTTTTGGTTGCCAAAGGTGTGGTTAATGGAATCGTGGGCGCGTCTGGTCTGAGCATTGTCGATTACATCGTCATGCAGGAGGGAAGCGCTCTGAATCATCTCGATGATGGCGCAAAAGTCGATGAGTTGGGGATGTTCAGGGCAGATCGCCAAAATCAATTTGCTGCGCAACATCTTCCCCTGTCCTAAAAGACTAGCCATATGCTCCACATCCACGCTCTGCACTTGAACTAAAAACTGCTGGATTCTTTGAACGATTTGTTCCAGCATTAAGGTTGCTCGATCCACATGAGTTTAGGCGAGGCGCGTACACGCAAAGATGCCCGATCTTGTGCGGAGTCAAATTTTTTGAAAGTCAAAGCAAAGTAGGGGGGTGTAGGGTCTACACTCTCACTCGTATGTGACTGAACGACCTCTTTAAAGAGGTCGAGTCGAAAAGTATCGCGCTGGAAATCAGGGTAGAGAATGAATTGGTAGGGAAAATCATTGCACTTGAGATGCACCACAAGCCCACCATCTTTAAAGAGTGTCCAGCGCAAGGAAAGGGTTTTTTTGAATTTGCCTAGTTGCAATTCCCCCTTGTAAACTTGGTCTTTTTTGAGTTCCAGGATTTCATCTAGGCTCTTTGCCATGGCGATCCCACATAACACGATCAAAACGACAAAGAGCCTACTCATGCCCCAAAACATTAGCCATGGAAGTCATCACTAAATCGATTTCCTTAGCCCGCACGCGTTCTCGTAGAGCATGATCGAGTTTGCATTGCTTGAGCGATTCCTCAAGTTTCCCTTCCAGCCCAGCCTCCTCCAAAAGTAACGCGCTCAGAGCCTGCAACTCCAAGAGTCGTTCTAGCTCGGCTCTGACAAGCTTTTGGCTCGCATGCAAAAGCACATCCCCCCACTTTTCTATAGGGTCCCCCTCAAACACCCCAAAAAGGTCGTCAGACATTTACGCTAGGCTCGCCTTGAGCATCCACACAGCTTGTTGCAATTTGGCGAGTTGCTCGTCTGCAAAGGCGATGGTGACCTTATCGCCTGCTTGACCGGCCAGGTCAGAGAGCTGAGCGAAATGCTTTTCCAAATACTCATAATCTGCTAGAACCGCTTCAAATACATCTTTGGACCTGAAGTTGTGCTTGCTCTCTTCTTTGACATGGGCAAGTTTGAGCGCTTCGGCTAGGGTTACTACGGGGACATGCCCTAGCTGAGAAACCAGCTCGGCCAAGTCGTCAAAGAGTTCGGCGAATTGTTCGTAGACTTCTTGGGTAAATTTGTGCACAGGGTAAAAATCGGGCCCCTTGACATTCCAATGGAAATTGTGCACTTTCATGAACAAAACGACACTGTCAGCCTGAAGTTGTTTAAGTAAATCAACCACCTTTGTTTTCATCAAAAACCTTTTCCATTTTATATCCTAGCATTTAGCTAGCACCCTCATTCTAGCCTAAAATACTTAATCAACTCCTAAATTCTGATCCCACTTTAGAATAAATTGATCCCTTCTGTCATAGAAGGATGAGTGTAGATCATGTCTTTAAGTGTATGGAAACCTAAATTTTGGTTGATAGCTAAACTGAAGAGATTGACCAGTTCATAAGAGAGCGTGCAATGCAAACTAGCTCCTAAAACACACTGCTGTTCATTGTCCTCGACGAGAACTTGTAGATAACCTGTTGTGTTTTTCGCGATTCGACTGTTTACGACAGAGGCACTTTCCAAAGTTTTGACCAAGATTTTTCGACTGGAGTTTTCGACATTCTTGGCGCGCATGCCCACATGGCTGTAGGGGGTTTCTATGTAGAGCACTTCTGGCAATACTCCACGATTCTTAGTGGTGCGCGATTGATCGCCATAGAGATGTTTAAAGGCGATCCTAAAATCGTCTAAACTCACATAGGTGGTAAACATTTCGCCCCCCTTAACATCTCCTAAAGCATAGACATTGCCCTCATGATCGGCATTGGCTATGAGAAACTCGTTGGTGAGAATTTCCTGATATTTCCCCAAACGCAATCCTGCTTTCTCTAGTTGTAACCCTATAGTGTTGGGCACGCGCCCCGTGGCAAGTAAAAAAGCATCCGCTTCTAAACATACCTGCTGTTTTGTTTGGGTATTTTGGTAATAAAGTTGATGGCCCGAGATACTCTCTAATTGTGCGTTACAGATGATCTCCACCCCTGCTTGAGTGAGCGACTCTAAGATACTCTTTTGGAAGAGAGCGTCCTCTTTGGGCAAAAATGTATCGCCACGGACCAAGACACTCACCTTGGTCAAGTTTTTATTCCCTACGCGCCCAAAAAGATTGAACATACTCGCAAACTCTAAACCGATATATCCTCCACCCACAACCACTAAGTGTGTGGGCAGTGTGTTGAGTTGCATCAAAGTTGTGCTGTCGTAAACGCGATCGGAGTCAATAGGGACAGGGGGGACCAGGGGCAATGAACCGGTGTTGATAGCAATCTTGTGAGCGCTCATTTCCATGCAACTGTCTTTATGGTAGATCATGAGCGTATGGGGGTCTTTGAAGCTTGCTCTGCCCTCTACAACATGCACTCCCGCATTGATAAGATTTTGGTAGTTTTGTTGGCGTAGTAAAGCGACTAATTTGTTCTTCTCATCTATGCTTTCCTTGTAACCCATGGGACCTTTCTTATAGGTGGCAAGGTGTAACAATGTCTTGGAAGGGATGCAACCAACATTAATACAAGTTCCTCCATACATCTCCCTAGATTGTTCAATCAGTGCGACCCTTTTGCCCAGCTTAGACGCACTAGCTGCCAAAGTTTTACCTGCTTTGCCAAACCCAATCACCACTAAGTCGTAATCAAAATGCATTCATCCATCCTTATTCAAATTTATTGATCATGCACCACAGCAGTATAGCTTCAATTTCGCGCCTCCTCTGTTTGCTTGAGCCATTCACTTAGATTATTAAAAAATATTAAATAATAACATCTAAAACATGGGGCTCAAGAAAGCCCTCTAGTTCTTCTGTATTCTCCAAAGCACGTTCCAAGGCACTATCGCTGTAGTAATGTCCGTGGTAACAATGCTGTTTATCCTTAAAGCAGCGTGGATCGGGGTGTTCCTGTGGGGGTTGCTCATGCTGCTGTGCTAAGGGATTTTCATCTTTATCACGGTGCACAGCCCTATTTTTCTCTAAAGCGCGTGTTTCTTGCACCGCTTGTAGGCGTTCTAAAAACTCTTTGTGATTCTCATTGTCCAATTTAGGCAAGGCGTTTTGATACACAATAGAACCAAAGGGGGAATTTTGATTGACATGAGTCACATTGCCGGTGAGAACAGACATGCAAACCTCCTTGCTTCAAAATATTAACGGCAAAAATCCTCATTTTCTTTAGAACCCATATGGTGGCGGTATCTAAAATCGTACAAAAACTCCCATTTCATTGCCGCAGATATTCTCAATCATATGTCTCCATGCCGAAAACTCTCTAGTTTTTTAAAAACAGCCTAACTATTGTTAGGAAATCTTGATGCAAACCCTTCTCGTATCTTTACCCACAAGTTTTGGCACGCGAGTGGTAGCTTTAGTAAAAATCTGCTAGAATATGGGATAAAGGATTGTGATGCAGATCAAAGTTAAGGCCTTTGGAAATACTCAGACTAATTGCTATATCGCTACCCTAGAGCAGGGCGATTTTGTAGTCGACCCAGGGTTTGGGGCAAGAGAATGGGTATTAGAGCATGTCCAAAGGCCCTTAGCTATTCTCATCACACATGGACATTACGATCACATCTGGGACGCACACGCACTCAAAAAGGCTCTGCCCCATGTGCCTTTATATGCGCCTGCAGACGATGTATTCATGCTCACCTCTGATTGCTTTTCTCTAGGGCTCACCCCCTGCTCAGAGAAAGATATTCACCCTGTCGCCTGCCATAAAGACACTACCACTCTGAGTATCGCTGACATTCCCATCACCTATTGGCATTTTCCCGGGCACACTCCAGGATGCTCCATGATCGAATTAGAGGGTGTTTTTTTCAGCGGGGATTTTATCTTTCAGCGTAGTATTGGGCGTTATGATTTCCCTTATTCCAATCCTGCCGACATGAAAGACTCCTTGAGGCGTTTTGAAAATTTAGAAAGCTCTCAGGATAAACCCATTTATCCTGGACACGGGCAACCCACTACACTTAAGGAAGAGCAACCCCACATGAAGGCGTGGATTGCCCACCTCTAATCTATTTTCATACAAGGATGTTTATGTTAAATGACGCACAGAGGGAGCGCTACGAGCGTCATTTGATGCTCGAAGATGTGGGTGAAGAAGGGCAGGAAAAGCTATTGAATGCGAGTGTTCTAGTCATCGGGGCGGGTGGCTTAGGCTCTCCCAATGTGATGTATTTAGCCGCAGCAGGCATTGGGCGTATCGGGGTGTTAGATTTTGATGTCATTGAGCTTAGCAATTTGCAACGCCAAATTATTCATACCACCGAAGAGATCAACAGCGCTAAGGTTAGATCTGCTGAACACAAGATGTTAGCGCTCAACCCAGATGTGCAAGTAGAAACGCATTTTACCAGACTGAACGCAAGCAATGCCCTTGAAATTATCAGAGATTATCATTTCATTATCGATGCCACGGATAATTTTGCCAGTAAGTTCTTGATTAATGATGCCTGTGTACTAAGTCACAAGCCCTATAGCCATGCTGGCGTGCTCAAATACCGCGGGCAGACCATGACCGTTTTGCCCAAGAAGAGCGCGTGTTTTGCTTGTGTCTTTGACACTCCTCCCGATCCCAAACTCAATCCTACTTTTAAGGCTGGTCTTTTTGGCGTCTTACCGGGCTTGTTGGGCTGTATCCAAGCAGCTGAGACCATTAAGTATTTTTTAGGATTCCCCCTACTCACTGATGTTTTATTGGGTGTGGACACTAAGGGAATGACTTTTAGACGCGTGAACGTGAAGAGAAACCCTAAATGCCGTGTTTGCGGGGAACATGGAATCAAAAACCTAGAAGACTACCCGCAGTAATTAGAAAGGGCTTTTATGGATTTAACTTCTGTGCTTGGTGTGATTTTTGCCATTGTGGCGATCAGTGTGGGTGACATTATGGAGGGAGGAAACCCCATCCATGTTGTGCATCTAAGCTCCATCATCATCATCGTGCCCACAACTCTGTGTGCTGCCATGGTCAGCACACACGCCCACCATGTCAAGGCAGCCTTTAAAGAAATCAAGATTGTTTTTCTTAATCCCAAGATCAATCTTCAAGAGACTATTAAGACGATTGTAGAGCTCTCCACGATGGCGCGTAAGGATGGGGTGTTGTCTTTAGAGTCCAAAGTGGCCCAAATTGAAGACGATTTCACGCGCAATGGTTTCTCTATGATTGTCGATGGTAAGGACATTAAATCGGTGCAAGAGAGTTTGGAGGTAGCGATTGAAGAGCTGGAGGAGTATTATCACGGCGCGGCGCATTATTGGATCACGGCGGGCGAGAGTGCGCCTACCTTTGGGCTTGTAGGGGCGGTATTGGGTTTGATGTTGGCTTTACAGAAACTAGATAATCCCCAAGAGATGGCACTAGGGATTGCGGGGGCTTTTACCGCAACCGTTACAGGAATCATGTGTTCTTACGCGCTCTTTGGACCTTTTGGTAATAAGCTTAAAAACAAGTCCAAGGACATTCTCAAAGAGAAAATTGTAATTTTAGAAGGGGTGATTGGGATTGCCAATGGAGACAACCCCAGGGATTTAGAGATGAAATTGCTCAACTATATCGCTCCAGGTGAGCCTAAAAAGTCTATGTTTGAATAATGGCAAAGAAAGCTAAAAAGGTCGAATGCCCCGCTGGGGAGCGTTGGGCAGTTCCTTATGCGGATTTTCTTTCGCTTCTGCTGGCGCTCTTTATTGCGTTGTATGCGATTTCCGTCGTCAACAAAGCAAAGGTCAAGGCACTCAAAAAAGAATTTATCAAAATCTTTGATTATGCGCCTGTGCCCGATTCCGTGCAACCTGTCATTCCCATTCCTCCTGCCCCGGGTGATTTACAAAACGATGTGACAGAAGAGCGCAATTCTAGCGAACAGCTGGTGCGTTCTCAAACCACTATCACTAGGGTGGGTGAGGGGAGTGTGTTGGAACAAACCGATCAGGGTTCTGTGCTCAAACTACCCTCTAGTCTCATTTTTACCAATCCCTATAGCGACACCATCAATGCTGGCATGCAGGAATATATTGCGCGTGTGGCTACGATTATCCGCGCTCTGCCTGCACAAGTGCAGATCAATGTCCGAGGCTATACGGATAATACGCCCATTCCTCCCAATGTCCCCTTCAAAGATCATTATGCACTTGCAGCTAGCCGTGCCGCTAAAGTGATGCGCGAGCTCATCGCAGATGGCATCGATCCACAAAAACTCTCCTTCACCTCCTATGGCAAAAATAACCCTGTCGCTCCCAATGATAGCGTAGAGAATCGCATGCGTAACAACCGGGTAGAAATCTTTTTCTCCACAGGCGCTCAGAATGTCGAAAAACTGCGCTCTGTCTTGGATAAGGGTTTAAGTGGAGAGTAGAATTGTTTAAATGGCTTTTTGTAATCTTGGCCTTATTAGAGGCAGAGCGTTTATCTACAGGTGAAGAGCTTTTAAAAGAAGCCAAGCCCCCTGCCCAGCCCCTTAAAGCTATGCTCTATATTCAAGAGCTACCCTATCTCTCTTGGACACACGACTATGGTGCCAAGCGTTTTAAACGCATGCTAGAAATCGAGTCTTTAGTTGAAAAGGTGCGTATCAACCATGTGAGTCTCAACGAGGATCGGTGCGCAATTTTGCCCATTCTGTCCAGTTATACGCTTATGCTACATGAGAAGATGCGCTATGAAGTCTTTTGCGATGAGGCGTTGCGCGTGGAAATCAAAAGCGATCTTGGCACGCAAATTCTACACCCCCATGAAAAATGGCTACCCTAGTTTCTAGGATTTGGGAGTACGCCTGCCATCGCGATTAATGGTTTGGTCGAGGCGATCCAGGTATTCTAAATAGGCGATCAAGAACTTACGTGATAGATGTAATTGCGTTTTGAGTAGGGCAATGTCTATATAGCCATGTTGGCTTAAAAGTTGTTGCATTAGATTTACGACCGAGTCCAGGGTGTTTTTTTCCACAAAGACATTGTGGCATAGGCGCACAACCTTGTGCACACGACATAGGGCCTTGAGTGCCTCATCTCCTGCTTGGCGATCCATATCGAGCTCATGGTAGAGATTATAGGGAGCCTCAGGCGCAAAGCCTGCGCACTTAATGCTCGCATAGAGTCGGTTTTGCAAACTCTCTTGCAGCTGCTCTAATTTGGCACCCTTACGCATCCATAAACCGCGTGCCTGCTGCAAGTAGCCCTGTTCTTCTAATTTTTTAAAAGCTAGAGTCGCCAAATGCACACTAACATGACTTTGTTTGGCACAGATTCCTTTGACACTCAAGAGAGCATGGACATTACGCGTGTAAACAGCCTTGATGGATTGCACCAAATTTTCCAAAGCACACTTGGGATAAAGCACCATGGCCTGCGTATCCACAATGGTATCGGGGACTTTTCGGGCTATCTCTAGGGCTAGCTGCTGTGTGAGAGCGAAGCGCTGGGTAGCACAAAGCAAGCCTAAACCCCTTTGATGCGCCTTGCTTAGAATAGCGAATGCCTGGGGGAAATCCTGCGTTTCTAGGGCATGTAGCAGGGCAAGTTTAAGGGGTTTTTTGAGGGGATCGGCGATGGGATTTAAAATGAGGGCAGCTCCCCACACGCGTCCCTGATGACTTAAAATGATGCGATCACCATAACATGCAAACACACTTTGACTCGTGATAAGGGTTCCATAATGCGACTCTAAGTGCAGAAATTTAGCCTGACATCTGAGAGTCCCTATCTGCATACTTAAAACCTGATTGTGCTTGAGGGAAGGGGTATCTGGTGGAGCCAGAAGCGCTACATCTAAGGTGTTAAACCCGCGTAGAATTCCCTTATGGCTTAAAAGCATGCCAACACGAAGTTCTTGAGCCTTGATGCCCCCCAAATGCAAGGCGACCCGTTCATGGATATTTGCCTGCACCACCTCCCTGCCATGCTGGTGTAATGTCTTCACACGCACGGCTTTTTCCAAAGGAAGGGCATAGAGATTTTCATGCACTCTGACCTGCCCGCCCAGCAAGGTCCCACTCACCACGACTCCCCTACCCTGTACGACGAAGACACGATCGATATAAAGCCTGAAAAGGTCTTTGAGCGCATTTGTGGGTCTCTTTTTAGCTAAAGGGTATTGCAGGAGAAAATCTTTAAGTTTTTGAATGCTACCTTCATCGTAAATACTACATTTAAAGAGGGCAATTAGAGTAATATTGTGTTGTTTGAGTGTAGCGTGTATCCTGTGCTCCAAGTTCTGGGTTTGAGCGCATTTGTCTATCTTGCTAATCACAATAATACAAGGAATTTGTAAGAGCGAACAAATTAGCATGTGTTCTAATGTCTGTTCTCTAATGCCCTCGTGCGCATCAATCACAAGTAACCCCGCATCCAGTGCAAAGCTCCCAGAGATCATAGTCGCTACTAAGCTCTGATGTCCGGGTACATCCACAAATCCTAAAGTGCGCTGCATGCCCTCAAGATTGCTAAAGCTTAAATCAATTGTCATGCCCGCTTCTCTCTCATGGGCACTTGTGTCCCCCTCAAATCCACTCAAGGCTTTGATGAGCGCACTCTTTCCATGGTCAACATGCCCACAAGTACCCAATAAAAAGTATTCTGCCTTGGGCTGTGAGGGTTCACAAGATACAGAATTTGAGACCTTTTCCATTATTCCTCAATCCTTTAGTTCAAAGTAACGCACCAGTGGTGGCTACCTTTTGTGCATGATAGCATCATACCTCTGTATTGAGGATGGGGAAGCAAGGCTGCGCCTCAAAGTTATGGGCGTAAACATAGCGCCCTCTGGCTTTAGCTTCCGCTTCTTTAAAGGGGATGAAGTGATTAGCCCCCTGATTATAAGAAATACGGTTTTGGCCGTGAAAGAGCATGAAAGTCAAGCAATCCCCTAGAAAATCCGTGTCTGCTTGCCACGAGTCATCATGGGGGGCGTAAAACTGGTCGCGGTCGTTGATCCAAGTGGGTTTAATGCAGTGTTGCACGGAGAAATAGACACTCATTGTCACAATGTTTTTTGCACTCACGCAGGTAAAAAGGTGCTTTTTAATGTCATTGGGGCTTAGGGTGTTGCTAAGATTTACCGTATTGTTGTGCTGTATGTCTGAGCCTGCCATGCGTATATAGGCGATGGTGTCGCCCTTTTTGTCGTAGAAATTGCGTAACCACTCTACAATGCTTTTAGTGTGGTCTAAATGTGCCCTAAATTCTTTCACACCTAAGAACTCCCCCTTTGAGTCGTAGATGTCTAGTTTGACTGGGGGGGGGGGGTAGCTGTGCCACTTCCTAGGCCCCATATTAAAAAGCCGATAGGAAAGCTGCCCTTGACATTGTCAAAAGTGTTGCCAGGGCACATAAACCCTACGCAGAGCTCTACAACTCCACCCAGCACACCCACACAGAGCACTCAGCAGGTTACCCCCTCTAAAAAAGACCCCCAAGCCATTCTCAAAGCTTTGGAGGATAGAGCCCATAAGTTAGAGCAACAAGCAGGCTTGAAAGAGGATGTCATGCAGGCCTTGAGTTTGGGAATGTCAGAACCCCAAGCTTTAAAGCTGCAAAAATTAGGCTATCACGCTCTCATCCAAGATGCACTCAAGGACAATGTTCCCTATGAAAAACTCCCCAAGAGTGCACGCCAATACCTCTCTAGGGTCGCCTTTGAGAAGATGAGTATCACAGACGCACTCTTGCATCCTAGTGAGGTTTTTGGGGGGGATAGGGGCAAGGGGGAATACCAACAAGAGCGTATGCGCGCTAGTATTCTCAAGCTCAAAGATGTTGCCCAGCTCAGTGCTGAGCAGAGAAGACAAATTTATAGAGATCGCAACTTTGGCACTTCGCTTTTCAATAGCTTGATGATGGATGCTAAGCAGGATTTGCAAGAGTACCAAGAGAGCATCAAGGCTAGACATTTGGTAGCAGATGTCTCTAAGGCGATGGCCTTGTATGACAACATCGCCCAGGAGAAGAACATTCTGAGCATGCTCTTTAGCGATGACCCCAAGCTCAAAGAACAATACCGCGCAGGCGCACAGGCCATTGCCAAAGCAGCAGGCTTTGAGGGGGTGCACTTTGATGAGAAGGGCAAGATGTTTGTCTCTAAGGATGCGCAGCTCTACCAGGTCAATGACAACTTCTTTGATAATTTTAAAACTCTGATTGCAGGCAATGCCTTCTCCATTGTGGGCTCTATGGGGGGAGCTTTGCAGGGGGCTAGCAAGAGAGGGCTGGTAGGGGGCATTGTAGGAGGAGCTCTAGGAGGTTTCACAGGGGCTGGGCTTGATGCAGGTTTGAGTAATTTCATTCTCAATCGAGAGAATAATTTCAAAGAGAATCTAGCCCACATGCTCCAAGAAGGGGCTTTGAGCTTAGTGGCAGACGCTGCCCTAGTGGGGGCTAAAAACTGTAACTTAATTCTTGCATATTCTTATAAATAGTTATCAATATTTTATAATTTTTTAAGTTTGATTTGCCTAACATGGGGTATGGATAAAAACAAATTGTTATCAGTCAGTCAAGCAAGCAAAGTCTTAGGGGTAACAGCACAAACACTCCGTAATTGGGACAATCATGGGATTTTAAAACCAGATGTTTACACACAAGGAGGTGCACGGAGGTATAGTTTAGAGAGTTTGCGGGGGATCAAAAAAGAATTTGTGTTTTGTAACGATAAGCGCAAAACCATCGCCTATGCCCGTGTTTCTAGTGCCGACCAAAAAGAAGGCTTAATTAGACAAGTGCAGATTTTAGAGTTGTATTGCTCTAAG
>NZ_JAERIS010000028.1 GCF_017979425.1 Helicobacter salomonis
AACGTTATCAAAACTATTAAGCGGTAGTAAAACGTGAGTAAAGGTAAACTTGGCATCTGTGTGTGTGCAGAATGCACACACTAGCACGGATAACGCTACAATGAAGTAGCCCCATGCTATACAAAGCAGGAACTATTATCAAAATTGTTAGAGTTTAGGTATTTAAGTTTAGAGAAACTGGCTAAAATGGGACCGATAGGCTCAAGTGAGGGCGTGCCAATGCGCCCTTGCGAGGGTTTAAGAGACTTAATAGAATCTCCGAACTTGCCCTGTGGTTCTGTTGGGGCTCACAATCTTGCTCGAGACAAAAAAACTGGGGGTTTCTCCCCTGCAAGGGAGACTTCTTTTGATTGGGGTTTTGCTTCTAAGGGGGCGATCTCTTGGATAATGCGCATGAAAAATTGCGCAAAAAGTTCGTTTTTAGCCTTGCCTAATTCCTTGGCATAATCGTTTGCGGTTTTTGAGAGCGCTACTTTGGCCTTGTTTGTGCCCGTTTTAGAAATTTGGGTTTTGCTTCCTGCCTCTGCATAGGGCGGATTGATGTAAATGATCAGCTTGGAGCGTTGTTTGGAATCTTTTAGGATGGCTTGTAAACTCTGGGGCAATTTACTCAGAGGGTCTTGCAAAAAATCAAATTGGAAGATATTTTCGAGCAAAAGAGCTAACTTCCCCTTGCTTGCCATCGCTTTCATGATCTCTACATCGTTTTTATCTAGGGTGCTGGCATAAACATTGCTCGGGTTGACAAACCCCACTAATAAATTGCCCGTGCCCGCTGCCAAGTCCCAAATAATATAGTCGTTTTCGTACTTGTCGCCTAAAATCCTTTCTAAATACCTCTTGGACTTCTGCGCCCATATCTTGGGAGTGTAAACGCCCCCTTGTATTCCCACACCTCTTTTCCGACTAAAAGGTCGCGTCTTTCCAAAATGAAGTCTTGGTAAATGGGGGCAGGCGGGCGTTGGTAAACCTTCCAAAACTCTGTGTGCGCTTGTTGGTTATTTTTAAAATCCGCCCGCGTGATGTATATCAAGCCCTCTTTAATTTCTATATTGAACTCGTAGTGATCGCCCACTAAGCGGGTATTTAGCTCTAAAATGGTTTGGTTCTTGTCGCTAAGAAGATCGGCTAATTGACATACTCTCCCATAACTAAAGTTAGGGGATTCTAACTTTAGTGGAGATCGCGGCTTCAAGCAGGACAGCTCCGTTTGGAGTCTTACGTTCCCTATTCCAAAGGTTGATGCCCCAACCCCAAGGGTATTACCCCTTGATTGCACAAATATTAGCACAGCCATGCTGGTGCTAGCCTTATATCCCCATAGCTAAAGCTAGGGGCTTTACGGCGTGGCTGGTAAAAATCTACATCTAAAATCTCTGCTTTTGCCATTTTGTCCCATGCAATGCTGATGGAGGGCTTAACCTGTTTGCGCCATTTTTCTCTAAAAATTTCCTCAAAATTCAGCGTGTCTGTGGGCGTAACAAGGCTGGGGATGGAATGCAAGGACTGGATAAAGTTTTTAAACTCGGTTTCCTCTGTGGCGTATGTAAAGCTCCTTAAATGCGCCTCTAGGAGCGGGCTTAAGCGCGCCTCCACTTCTTTAAACTCTTTAGAGCGGGTGTTGCTAGGAGCAAGGGTGTAGGTCTTGCCCTCTAATTCTCTTAAAAGCGGTTCTAGCTTATCTGTGGCGACCACATTGAAGCACACAGCATCAAACGCGCCTAAAAAAGGGAGCTAGGCGTACTCGAGGGCGTTGCAATAAAGTTAAGATTAATTGGGTGAGTGCTTTTTATTGGATCGTAGACCCCTGCTTTTGCCTCCGCCCAAAGTAGGGGTCTGGGGAGTTGCTTTTTAGGGGCGTAAATGTGGAAATCGATTTGATCTCCACTGCAAATAAACTCTTTAAAATAGCGTTCTCTGATGGCATTTTTGAGGGGCTCTTCAGCGGGGGTGGAGAAATCCATGAAACTTCTTAAAGTTTTAAGGGTATTTTGTCCAAATTGCGCGTAAAATCCCTAGCTTTAGCTATGGGGAGTATGTCAAATTCTCAGGGGAAGATTGTCATAGTCTATGGGTTTTTTAGCCATAAATGCTCCTTAAAATTTCTTGCTATTGGTCTTGTTGAGGATACCTTGCGCAATCTTCTACATAATTTCGCTAATAGTAAAAAATGGTAACGATTTTTGGTGCCATTAAGCATCATTTGTTCCAATTCATCTTGGGGTGTTAATTTAGAGTGAGTTGGCATGTCCTAAATGAAGATTATTGTCTAGCAACAATCTAAAAAATACTTTATACTACTACCAGTCGCCCATTTCCAAACTCACCAAGGATTTTAATGGATAAGCTGTTTGATAAACAAGCCATAAAACAAACTTTACATGCCGCCAATATTTTTTTGTTTGCCTTAATCGCGTTTTACATCGTTTTTATTCACGATGATTTACGCGCACGGGGAATTGATATAGTTTTATTCACAATGTGCCTTAAGATGGGTTCTGTCATTTTAGCGTTATGCCCTGATAAACGCATCTCTTTAGGGCTTATTGCTTTAGGATTTGTGCTATGTTATTTTCCCTCTCCCCCTCCTCCAAGATACATGGGAGCAATCGTATTTAGCGTGGGAGCTCTCATCTTTTGGGCATATGTTGGTGATAAAAAATGGTGGCTTCTTCCCATTCCACTTTTAATCACTATTACTCTTACCTTGCTTAAGTTGTATAAGTGGGATGCATTCATGTTAAAAGCCACGTTGATGTACTATGGCATTTTACTTTTTTGCATGCTTTGCACTTATCCCATTAGAAACAAACATTGGTTTTTGCGCTGTTTGGTGGCGATATTTGTTTTGTGGTTTCTCTTTTTTAAAATGGTGTTTTATTGACATACTCCCCATAGCTAAAGCTAGGGACTTTACGGTGCGAGTAGGTAGATAAATTACAAAACATAGCCCCGCAGGACAAGTTAACCATAGTGAGCTTGCGAAACGATACCTGAAGGGTAATGGTTAGTTTGTAAATTAACCATTTGCTAGCGCAAACCACTCACAAGCTCGTTTGGAAGTTTGTTGCTCAAGCGCTGCGAGGGCTTTAGAGAATGCGTTAGAAGGGGTAGAGATTTGTCTCAGGGTTTCTTTGGGCTTGGTCTTGTGATCTCTTGCATGCTCTACACAACAGCCTGCGCATTGGATCGCGAAGAGTTTCACGATAATTGTAATGATACTAATCACCTCAAATTCTCCATCCAAGCAGAAGCCTACGAATATGGCAGAGGGGTAACTAAGAACTTGAAAAAGGCACTTTATTACTACCAAAAAGCCTGTAAAATAGATTGGAGGTGGGCTGAGGATTGCGCTAAGGCTGAACACCTTAAACAGGCGATAATCCTAACTCTAAAACCAAGCATTAAAGGAGTGCAGGTATGGTTAATGTGATTAAAGCGGTGCTAGTGAGTGTGTTGGTGTTAGCAAGCATGCATGCCCAAAGCGATCGGGATAGAGATTACGCCATCGCAAAGGATAATCTCTATAGCACAACCATGCTAAAGGCTTTGGAGTATTTTAGCAAACTGGCTAAAGAGGGGGATGCTAGAGGGTATAAGGGCTTGGGAGATGTGTATTATTTTGGTGGCACAGGCGTGGAAAGCGATCTTAAAAAAGCTTTCCAGTATTACCAAAAAGCTGCCAAAATGGGGAATGTGGGAGCGTATGTAAAATTGGCAGGTTTTTATGAGTGTGGCTTTAAAAGTGGTGATTTTATGGTCGCTAAGAATCTCCCAAAAGCCCTAGAATACTACCACAAAGCTGGGAAAATGGGCAATTCTAAGGCGTATTTGGAGTTAGGCTCTACGTATGACTTTGGCAACTGTGCGCCAAAGGATATTAAAAAAGCTCTCCAGTATTACAAACAATCTGCACTAATGGGCAATGTTGAGGCGTGTATCATCTTGGGGGGCATGTATAGGTCTGGTAGGGATGTGTCCAAGGATGCACAAAAGGCTATAGAATACTACCAAAAAGCTGGAGAGAGTGGTCATAAACATGAAATTGGGGAGATTTTCGAAGCAAGAGATGGGTATCTTGCCATAGCGGACATGTATGTGATAGGGGAGGGTGTCCCCCAAGATGACCAAAAAGCCCTAGAGTATTACCAAAAAGCTTACCATAGCAAGGCTGATGCTTATGAGGCTTTAGGGAATGCTTACAGAGATCATGGCACTCGAATGACTCGGAATCTGCCTGCTTCTGTAAGAAATATCCCCAAAGCCCTGAAGTATCTTAAAAAGGCAGCAGAATTAGGAAGTATGGACGCTAATACTAGTTTGGGAGATATGTATAAACGGGGCGAGGGTGTCCCAAAAGATTATGACAAGGCCGTGGATTATTACTGGAAGGCTTGTGATTTGGGCGACTCGGGCTCTTGCGATGAAGCGCGAGGAAGAAGCTATGATGGTGATTGAGGTTGGGGTGGCTAGACTTGCAAGCATGTTAAAAATTATACTACTTTGGATGTGTTGCTTAGGGGTAATGCATGCCAGCGATGCGGATACTTACTTTGCCCACGCCATAAGGGCTTGGGAATATGAGGACGCACACACAGCTAAGATCTATTTTTCTAAACTGGCAAAAATGGGAGATAGACGGGGGTTTAGCGGTTTGGGCATGCTCGATGTCAATTGGTGGGATTATTCAGGCTTTATAGTTCCGGATAGAAGAGAGATATATCGAAAGGATCGTGTCAAATACAAAGAAGCGCTCCAATACTTCCAAAAGGCTGCAGACATGGGCGACGGGTTAGGGTTTTTTGGGCTAGGGTATATGTATTTTTGGGGACATGGGGTCTTAGAAGATAAAACAAAAGCCCAACAATATCTTCAAAAAGCCTGCCAAATCTGGGAAAAGGAAGGCAAAGAGGGGAATGTGCAAGCCTATGTCTTTTTGGGGAGATTGTATGCAGGACAGCTACAATATAAGGTGCCTGACTTTTACAACGATCCTCAAAAATCCGTTGCTTACTTTAAAAAGGTGATGGAGATGGGGGATCCTAGGGGGTATTTTGAGCTAGGCGAGTTTTATAATCAGAAAAAAGAAGAAGCGCGCGAAAGCAAAAAGTTTCAAAGCGCATGGGAGTATGAAGAAAAAGCAGAGGAATATTACCGAGAGGCAGCAGATCTAGATTATGCGATTGCTTATTATCGTTTGACGAGGTTTATACACAATCGCGACAGCATCCATGAATACCTCCAAAAATCCGCGGATATGGGGTATGGGACGGCTTGTTATGAACTAGGCTATGAAGCCTACAATTGGGATCGAGACACACAAAAAGCCTTAAAATATTTCAATAAAGCTTGCACGATGGGTGATTACGAATCTTGTTACCTTGTGTATTATATCACGGGGAAAAAACCCGCTAAACCTGTGGAACCCGCTGAACCTATGGAAAAAGGCTTTTGGGATTGGTTGCGGGATTTGTTTTAGGGGGTGGCATGTTTAAGAAAGATGTTTAAAGTGTAGTCAGTCTATGGGTGTTTGCGCAGACTAAGGGTTGATTGTATGAGCTCTAGCTCTGACATGGTAGAAAATCCCATTTGGTTGAAAGCGGTGGTGGTATTAGATTATGCTCGAATAGACATACAACAAAACCTATTCGCTCTACCTCTCTAGCGGTAAAACAAAAACTTTTAGACATGCCCTAGAACAACATAATGTCCATTTGGCAGGTGTATGAATATTTCGTGAACTGCCCCTCCCTAAAGGGAGGAGCTTCCTAACTAACATAAACGCATCGCATTGAGGAATGTCTTGGAACGCAATCTCTGTGCGAAATCTCTCTTGTATTAAGAGATGGGCTAGCAACTAGAATTTTTATTTTGTAGCAGCTCTGCATTTACTCTATTTTGCCTTTTCTAATCTAAAATGGCGTCTTTGTTAGGAGTCTTTGTTGGGCTTGTTAAATAGTTTAAAGCTGCAAAGCAAGATTGTATTGATAATCTCTATTCCTATGATTGCCCTTCTGCTCTTCATGTTCTGGCAGTTGCGCAACACTTATAGTTTCTTGGTGCGCAATGAGGATTTGGCGCGCCAAATTGAGGTGTCTAAATACCTATCCTTATTGGTGCATGAGATGCAAAAAGAGCGAGGGATGAGTGCGGGTTTCTTGTCTAGTGGGGGAGTGCAATTTGCTAGAGAGTTACAAGAGCAAAGACGATACACAGATACAAGACTAAAACAGCTTACAGAATTTCTAAACTCTACTGTGCATCTAAATTCTGGTTACACGCATGTTTTGCAAAAGGGACTTAATCTTTTGGCCAAATTGCCCCAAGTGCGCAGTGCCATGGAATCTAGGGATAAAAAGGCGATTGTGGATAGCACGGTTACATACTTCACACAGATCATTGATATATTCCTTGATACCGTCTTACAATCCATTAAAATAATCCCTAATGCCCACATCTCTGATGAAATGATGAGTTATATTAATTTTCTTTACG
Source organism: Helicobacter salomonis (assembly GCF_017979425.1). Taxonomy (GTDB): domain Bacteria; phylum Campylobacterota; class Campylobacteria; order Campylobacterales; family Helicobacteraceae; genus Helicobacter; species Helicobacter salomonis. Next base: position 6,496 of record NZ_JAERIS010000028.1, read on the forward strand.
CTAAGGAGATGTCCGGACTGGAGCGGGCCACGGCTAATCGAATTTTTATCGCAAATGCCCCCGCTGATCCCCAATACGCTCACTTCATCGCTCTATTAGCCAAGCAAGGAGTCTTTGAAAAATTTTTCTTGTCCTTTGGGGACGCGCAGAGCGTGGCGCTATTCCATCGTGTTTCCAAAGATCCAAGTTTTAAGAATGTGGAGACGATGCGTCAAAGATTGATGGAAAAATATCTCGTAGGAGGTTTTGGTATTGAGCCTTCGGTTTGGTTTAACACTATCACCAAGAAAATTGATTTACTGAAACAGGTTGAGGATGGTATCAGTGCTAATGTTGCAAAGCTCACTGCCATTGAAATCACAGAATACACCCATTATTTTGTGTTTCTAGTAATCTGCGAGGCACTACTAATTATTGTCACGACAGTATTATCCTTCTTAGTAGTGCGCAATATTTTCAGGAGATTGCAAAAAGTCAATAAGGCACTAGGGCATATCGTAGACAATAAAACTTTCACTGATAAGATTACTATTACCGCCAATGATGAAATAGGTTTGATGACCAAGTCCGTAAATGTCTTCATAGAATACATGCGAGACACTTTGCAAAGAATCTTCAAGGAGGTGCAAAATAATACGGCCATCTCTAAGTCTTTAAGCACCATTTCTCTTGACTTGGATTCAAATTCTAAACAAATTGAACAAATCAGCCATCACAACACAGATCTAAGTCATTCTAGCCGACAAATATTGGATTCGAGTATGGCGGTGTCTATTTCTACTAAGGAGCTTCTGGAGGGCGTGTTAAAGAATGTGTCTGACACTAAAGCGGCGGTGGCTGTGATCGATGAGCATGTCCAAGGTAATATGGCCAATGAAGAGAATAATGTTGTGAAAATGCAGTCTTTATCCACAGAGGCGCAAAATATACAAAGTGTCCTAGATGCGATCACAGACATAGCCAAGCAGACGAACCTGCTGGCGCTCAATGCGGCCATTGAAGCCGCACGCGCGGGTGAGCATGGGCGGGGTTTTGCTGTGGTTGCCGATGAAGTGAGAGCTTTGGCTGAGAGAACTCAACGGAATATCACAGAGAGCGAATCCATTGTAAAGCATATCCTAGAATCCATTGCTAAGATCAATCAAGAGAGAAAAGATAATCTCATATTGATGCAGACCTTAGTCCAACGCTCAAGTCAAATGCAAGATCATGTAAACCATCTCTCTAGCACCATCACCAATGTAGTGGACCAGTCTCTCATGAATCTGAATAATATTAATAGAATAAACGAGCATACTGCAAGTGTCATTGAAAATGGAGATAAAATCGCCTCATGTGTGCAGGATTTACTCAAGATCAACGACTCCATGCAAAAATCCTCTCATGAACTCAATAAACAAACTATCGATTTGAATGACTTCTTGAGCGTGTTTAAGGTTTAAATCCAAATGCTCTTGCGATTTTGACATGCTCCCCATGGCTGAAGTTAGGGGCTTTAGAGCGTAAGGCGTAAGTATTTTAGTACTACAATAACGCATGCATGGCATAGGGCAGGTGGTGTGCCAGGCTACGCTCTTAGGGATTGATGTGTAGGGACCTGTGGGAAATGAGTTGAGGTGCTAAACGCGCCTTGCTGTGAGTAATATCGATCAAGGAGACCTGAGTGGTGTTTGGGACTCCACTTGGCATGATCACATGAACAACGCTGATGAAGGCATTTTGATGAAGCAGAATGAAAGAATCTCTCCACACCCCGTGGACATAAACTCTGAAAATAACGCTCCTAAACACTCCTTTTCCTTAGGAAGACAGATCATTGCCCTATGGTTACTGACAATCGTATTGATAGTTACCATCTTACTCCTCTTTATGCAAAATAATCAAGAAACACTGGGTCGTGTCAATAAACTCATCGATACTGACTTACAACGCATGCTAGGAGAAAAGCTCAAATTGTCTATAGATGCTACAAGTTTTCACATCTCTCGCGCTACTCAAGATGCTCCCACATTAGAAGCTAAAAAACAAATGGCTATCAACATGCTCAAGGGTTTTCGTTTTGAACAAGATAAGTCGGGGTATTTCTTTGTCTATGACAAGTATAGCCCCGTTTATACTGCTAATCCCAAATACCGTCTAGGTGTCAGCATGGAAAATATTAAAGACAAAAATGGTGTACCCTATATCAAAAAGCTCTACGAAATCGCTATGGCTGGGGGTGGTTTTGTCTACTATGTCTCACCTAAGCCTCTTCCCGATGGCAATGCACGCTACACCCAAAAAATTTCCTATGCGCAAAAAATCGAGGGCATGCCCAATTGGTGGGTGGGTGGAGGCGTGTATATGGATAATGTGTCGCAACGCACGCGGATGATTACGGGGCAAATCAGCCGCGGTCTTAATGATAAATTTTACCTCTATGTGGCTATTGTGTTGCTCTTTTTACTCACCGTAGTGGTTCCTCTCTACTATCTTTTTTACCGCAAGATCACCGGAGGTATCCGTGCGCTAAACAAGGGCCTTAAGGATTTTTTTGCCTTTGTCAACTATAAGGACGCTAATGTGCCCGAGGCGATTGCCCTGCGCTCAAGAGATGAACTAGGCGAGATGGCATATGCACTCAATCATAATATCCAAGAAGCTGTACAGCACCTACAAGCCGATCAGGCCCTCTCCAAGGAGGCGCTGGTGGTCTTGGATGGTGCACGTACGGGAGATTTCACGCGCAATATCCACTCGCGTGCTATCAATCCAGAACTCCAACACCTAGGCGCTAATCTCAACGATTTTTCTAACTTTTTGAGAACGATTTTTTGCAATATTTCCAACACTATCGAAACTTATTCCAACAACGATTTTAGAGAAAGCATGAGTACGGCCCATTTACAAGGTGGCTTTTTGCAACTGGCCAATAACATCAATACTTTGCAAGCGAGCATTGTAAAATCACTGAAACACTCTTTAGATGTGGCTCATGCGCTCTATCAAGAAACCCATCATCTCAACGAGAGTACCCACAGTCTTCAAGACGCATCACAACAACAGATCAAATCCTTAGAACAAACCACAAGCGCGTTGGATAAAATTGCCGATTCCATGCATAATATCAATCATAAGAGTCAGGAGGTGATGGAGCAATCTGAGGGGATTAAAAACATGGTGCTCATCATTAATGAAATTGCCGATCAAATCAGTTTACTCGCACTCAATGCAGCTATTGAGGCCGCACGGGCGGGCGAGCACGGGCGGGGCTTTGCTGTGGTGGCCGATGAAGTGCGTAAACTGGCTGAGCGCACCCAGAAATCGTTAGGAGAGATCGAATCCAATACCTCTGCACTCACGCAGTCTATCAATGAAGTTGCCAATGCCATTGAAGCACAAACCCATGGCATCACCCAGATTAACACCGCCATGGAAGCCCTAGAACAGACCATGGTGCACAACACGAAGATTGCCACCACTTCCTCTACAATCAGCGAAAATGTGCAAAGGATTGCCCAGAATATTCTAGATGAAGCCAATAGTAAGAAGTTTTAAGACCCCAGAGCTTTCATTGAAGCGCGACTAAAATCTATTAACATTTTAAACTTCCAAAAGTCTCTATACTCTTATTCCAAATTTAGGCATAAAATGCTATAATGACGCATGCGTATTGACAAATTTTTAAATGCTACTAATATTACCAAAAGACGCGCAATCGCTTTGGATATGCTTAAAGAGGGTGTGGTGCGCTTGAATGGAGCACCTATCAAACCTAGTAAAGAGGTCAAGGTGGGCGATGTGATCCAGCTCACCTATTTGGATCGCTCCAGGTCTTACCGCGTGCTAGCCATCCCCACGCTTAAAACCATTCCTAAAGCCCAAAGCCATCTGTTCGTGCAAGAATTAGAATAAATCCCAATAGAAAGGTTTTTGATGCAAGATTATAAAGACAGCCTCATCCTCCCTAAAACTTCCTTCCCTATGAAAGCCAATGCCATTGCCAACGCCCCCAAACTCTACGCGCGCTGGCGTGAGCAAGCGGTGTATGCCCACATGTTAGACAAACGCCAGGACGCTTCAGAAGGTTTTATCTTGCATGATGGCCCCCCCTATGCTAATGGACACCTACATATCGGGCACGCGCTCAATAAAATCTTAAAAGATGTGATCGTCAAGCACCAGTATTTTTTAGGTAAAAAAGTCGATTATGTGCCCGGGTGGGATTGCCATGGCTTGCCCATCGAGCAACAAGTCGAAAAAGATTTTAAGGACTCCCAGCACAGACTACCCCCAGAGCAACGCCACACTCTGAACGCCCTAGAGTTTCGGGATCGCTGTTACGCACACGCCCAGAAATTCATTGGGGTGCAACGCGAGGAATTTTTGCGTTTGGGTGTGGTGGGAGACTATGAAAAGCCCTATGAAACTTATAAGTACGAGTTTGAGGCCAGCATCTATGAAATGCTCTGCATTGCCGCCCAAAAGGGCTTGCTCAAACAACGCTTTAAGCCCGTCTATTGGAGTTGGGCGTGCCAGAGTGCGCTAGCTGAGGCAGAGGTGGAATATAAAGAAAAACAATCCGATTCGATCTTTGTGAGTTTCCCCCTCCAGCCTGCCAGTGCGCAAAAACTCGCCCAAGAGGCGCATTTTAGCACGCAGGAGTGTCCTCAAGAATTTGCCCTTGTGATCTGGACCACCACTCCTTGGACCCTAGCGGCTAATGTAGGCATCGCGCTCAAGCCTAAGACCACTTATGCGATCACCTCCAAAGGGCATGTCATTGCGCTCTCTCTTGCCCAAAAATTGCTGGAGAAGGGCATTTTAGAGGGGGAAATTGTAGGGAGCTTTGAAAGTGAGTTGCTAGAAAAGGCTTTAGCGACCAATCCATTAAACCAACGTGATTCAGTGGTGCTACTAGGCGATCATGTTAGCTTGGAGGAGGGGAGTGGTGCGGTGCATACCGCCCCCGGGCATGGTGAGGAAGACTATCATTTGTGTTTGCGATATGATTTAGAAGTTTTGGTGCCCGTAGATGATTATGGGCGTTACGACGAGGAAATCTTGCGCAAGAAGCTCTTGCCTGAAGAGTTTTTAGGCCAGCATGTGCTCAAAATCCAGCCCAAAATCATCGAGTTGTTGGGCGATTCTGTGTTGCACCATAGCACCATCACCCACTCCTACCCGCATTGTTGGCGCACGCATGAGCCCATTTTATACCGCGCCACCACGCAATGGTTTATCATGATGGATGTGCCCTTTTTACAAGAAGATGGCAGTTCTAAAACCCTGCGTCAAGTTGCCCTAGAGGCGATTGAGGATGTCGCCTTTTACCCCAAACAAGGCAAAAACCGCCTCAAAGCCATGCTAGAGCAACGCCCCGATTGGTGTGTATCCAGGCAGCGCAACTGGGGCGTGCCTATGGCGTTTTTCTTAGATAAACAAACCCAAGAGCCCCTACTAGAGGAAGCGGTCTTAAAGCACATCTATAACATCTTCAAAGAAAAGGGTTGTAATGCGTGGTGGGAGCAGAGTGTAGAGGAGCTTTTGCCAGCACAGCTCAAGCACCTAGCCCCTAATTTAGAGAAAAACACCCATATCTTAGATGTGTGGTTTGATAGTGGGAGCACTTTTAAGGCGGTGTGCGAGGAACGCTTGGGGGTTTATCCTAGCGATTTAGTGCTAGAAGGGAGCGATCAACACCGCGGATGGTTTCAAAGCTCTCTGCTCTTGAGCTGTATCAAGCACTCCCGCGCGCCCTTTAAAGGCGTGCTCACACATGGCTTCACCGTGGATGCTAAGGGGCATAAGATGAGCAAATCTAAGGGGAATGTCTTTTCTTTAGATGAGGTGCTCAACACTTATGGCAGTGATATTTTGCGCCTGTGGGTGGTGATGAATGATTACCAAGATAATTTGAGCGTTTCGCATGCTTTCTTTGCCCAAACTGCTGAAGGATATAAAAAAGTGCGTAACACCCTGCGCTTTTTGCTGGCTAACACGGCTGGGCTAGACACTCTAACTTCCCTGCAAGATTTGAGCTTGATCGATTCTTGGATTTTAGCCCTCAGCTCAAAGGTCTTTGCCCAAGTGCAAGAACACTTTAAACAATATGACTTTGTAAAGGGCTTGCAAAAGCTCTTTGCCTTTATCGCTAATGATCTAAGCGGAATTTACATGGATATTTGCAAAGATAGCCTATATTGCGATGCCAAAAATGATCCTGCTAGGCGCGCGATTCAAACAACCATGCTCTATTTAGCACACCATTTGAGCTTTGCGCTCGCTCCCATTCTCACCTACACCATTGAGGAGGTGTTAGAACATGCCAGCCCTCTATTTAAAGAAGTAGCGCTAGCAGGGGGCGGTGTCTTTGATCTTAAAATGCCTTTCTTGTTTGAAGGGACACAAGCCCAGAGCGTGCTCGATCAATTTGAACGCCCCTTAGAGTTGCGTGCGCGCTTTAGCGAGGCACTAGACGGACTTAAAAAGGACAAGCAAGTTAAAACCTCCCTAGAGGTGCAAATTTACTTTAAAAACCCCCAGGATTTGGAATTTACCCATTATGTGGAGTGGCTCATGGTGAGCGCCGTAGGCGTGTGGGAGGGCAATACAGAGGGCATGTTATTAGAAACCCCCGATTTTGTTTTAGCACGCGCCTCTTTAGAAAAATGCCCGCGTTGTTGGCGTTTCCTAGCCCCCCAAGACGATCTTTGCGGGCGTTGTGTTGAAGTCTTGCATGCCTGAGAGTTTGAGTCATTTGGGGGGTAAAACAAGCTATCCTATCACCTATAGCCCCCACCTGCTGGAGGCCTTTGACAACCCCCACCCGGGGCAGGACATTTTTACCTGCCTAGAGAGTGAGGAATTTACCAGTCTGTGCCCCATCACCGCCCAGCCCGATTTTGCGCGTGTGCGTATCGCCTATATCGCCCATTTAAAAATGGTAGAGAGCAAATCGCTCAAACTCTATCTCTTTAGTTTCCGTAATGAGGGGATGTTTGGGGAGGATTGCGTGGGAAAAATCTTAAACGATTTGGTTACCCTTTTAGAACCCAAATACCTAGAAGTGCAAGCCCATTTTAGCGCACGCGGAGGGATCACCATTACCCCCTTTGCTAATTACGCCACTTCTAATTATGCGGACTTTAAGCGACAGAGACTACTAAAGTTTTGTTAGGTTAAATAAAACAACATTCGCACGCTAAGACCGCGGATGCCACCCACCCTCTCCTTAGCAATGAGTGGCTTCAGTCCCTTAAGAAGTCTTCATAAGACTCGATAAAACATCTTTGTCGAAGTGAGGTGTATTGAGTGTGGGGGGTTTTTGGAAAACCTGCTTGCTGGCCACACTCTCTTGAATCGACGCCAGAGCGTCTTTGATCTGCACTAACCCCTGCTCCAAGCTTTGGCGCATCGCCACTAGGCCCTTTGATTCAAGTAATTCCAAGGGGTGGGGTATTTGGATTTGCAAGGGCTCTTGGGAATCTAAAATAATCTGCAGGCACATGCCAAAGAGGTCCTGCTCTTTAAAACGCGCTTTCTGCACTACTTCTTGCATGCTTTCATGAGCATCTGACTCTAACTTGAGGAGTTTTTGGCAGGCAATCTGCAAGGTTTGCAACGCCCCAATGCTCTCATTAAGACCCTTGATCTCGCGATTAAAGTTTTGGATTTTGCTAGTCTTGTGCTGAGTGTCTAAAATGCCCAGATCGGCGGGGTCAATCGCACCCAAGTGCTTTTTGAATACTTCTAACATCTTTTCTCTCATAACGCATCCTTCTAACAAGATAGAATATTTCAAGCATTTTTTATTCCTTTTTTTGTGGAGCGATCCCTCAGCTTTTTGGATATAATGGCAACCTTACCTTAATTCAAGAGAGCGCTTATGAGACCTTTGTTGCTATGTTTGATGCTTGTATTGCCATGTTTGGCTCAGGCGGAAAAGTCCGTCCATGTGGTGAAGAAAATTGGGGATCAAAAAGGACCTACACTTTTACTCATGGGGGGCATTCAGGGCGATGAACCCGGAGGGTTCAACACCACTAATATTTTCTTAACACATTATAAAATCTTATCGGGTTCCGTGTGGGTAGTGCCCGTGCTCAACAAGTATTCGATGCTTTTGAACCATCGGGGAGTTTACGGTGACTTGAATCGCAAGTTTGCCTATTTAAGTCCTAATGACCCAGAATATCCACTCATCCAATCTATCAAACACCTCATCACAACCCCAGATGTGAATGCAATCTTACACCTGCATGATGGAAGCGGGTTCTACCGCCCCCGCTATGAAAGTGCCTTGCTCAATCCGAGGCGTTGGGGTAATTCTTTCATTATCGATCAAAATGCCTTGACCCATGTAAATTTTGGCGACCTCAAGGATATTTCTTTGAAGACCACCCAACACATCAATACCCACTTGCTCAAACCCTTGCATCGTTACCATATCCATAACACACACACAGCCAGGGGCGATAAGGAGATGGAAAAAGCCTTGACCTATTTTGCCATCAAACATGACAAACCCGCTTTTGCCAATGAGGCCAGCAAGGAGCTCTCTCTAGCCCAGCGCGTTTATTACCACCTCTTAGCTGTAGAGGGCATGTTACAAGAATTAGGCATTCGTTATAGCAAGGACTTCACTCTGACCCCTCTAGCGATCTATCGCCTCATCAATGATCGCACGCTTCAAGTAACCCTCAACCGCAACACCACTCTGCCTCTCTATGGATTGCGCGATCATTTGAGGTTTTTCCCTTTCCCTAAAAACGCGTCAATCCATCAAATTCCTTTGGATTCGCAAAGCTACATCTTGGGTTTGTTGCCTCGCAAAAATCAAGTGTGGCTCAAATACGGCAACAAATTAATGACTCGTTTTGTACCCGAATACATGCCCTTTGATTATAGCCTTAAAGACATTCACATAGAGATTGACAACAAAACTCAACAGGTTGCTTTGGCGAGCATTGTCAATGTGAAGGGAAGTTTCAAGGTACTCCCCAAAAAGGGGTATCGTGTGAATATTATCGGATTTTCTCGACCCAATGAGGGGGGTAAACCCAATGAAGTAGGAGTGAAAGTTGCCCGTCGCGATCTCGCCTCACGTTTTTCTGTAGACACAAGTGGGCGCATTTATCGCGTGGAAGTCTACAAGGGCAATGCCTTTTGCGGCATGGTGTTGGTACGCTTTCTTTGAATCGCGTCTTTCACATTCTTAAAGCCCTAAAAGCTTTAAACCTACTTAAAAACGCTCCACCCCTGTGGTGGCCCAGTGCGGGGAGTTTTGAAGTAGTGGTGGGGGCAATTCTTACGCAACGCGCCCGATTTGAAAAGGTGCAAAAAAGTTTGGATCAACTTAAAAATACAGAAATGTTGAGTTTAGACCCCGATCGAAGCCTACACAACTTATCTCATATCTCTCAAGAATACCTAGCCAAACTCATTACACCCAGCGGGTTTTACCAACAAAAAGCGCATTATTTGATCGCCTTAAGCCAACACATTTTGGAGGATTTTAAGACCTTTGCAAGTTTTCAAGCAAAGGTAGACCGAGAGTGGCTCTTAGTCCAGAAGGGGATTGGCTTTGAGAGTGCGGACAGCATTTTAAATTACGCTTGTTTGCGCCCCGTGCTGGTGGTTGATACCTATACTTATAGACTACTCGCTTCCTTGGGGGTAGAGTTAGAAGACTACCATGCCATGCAAGAATTTTTTATGCGTGGCTTGCAAGAAAACTTAGAAGCCACTCTAGCCCTCTACAACCACCAACTCGATTTAGCTAGTATCTATGCCCGCCTGCATGGCAAGATTGTAGAGTGTATGCGCGCTAAAATCGACCTTAAACCCTACTTAAAGGATGAATATGATTTTTATTGACGCATGCTTTAGAAAACCCACCCCCTACACCCCCATTTGGCTGATGCGCCAAGCGGGGCGCTACCTGAGCGAATACCAAGAAGTGCGCAGACAGGCTAAGCATTTTTTAGACCTTTGCGCTAATGTTAAGCTAGCCACAGAAGTAACCCTGCAGCCCATCGAAATTTTGGATGTAGACGCAGCCATTCTCTTTAGCGATATCTTACTCCTGCCCCACGCCATGGGGTTACCCCTAGAATTCCTCCCCAATATGGGCCCTAAATTCTCACGCACCATCACCAACTTAGAGGACATCCAAGCCCTAAAACCACAGGCTCACCAGCAATTAGGTTATGTCTATGAAATTGTAGCTAATGTGCGTGCGCAGTTGGATAAATCTAAGGCCTTGATCGGTTTTAGTGGTGCGCCTTGGACTTTAGCCACCTACATGATCGAAGGGCAGGGGAGCAAGACCTATCAGCACTCTAAAAAATTGCTCTATGGCCAACCTCAGGTTTTGCACGCTTTGTTGGAAAAACTCAGCGCTGAACTTATCGCCTACTTGTCCAAGCAGGCAGAGGCGGGGGCAAACGCGCTCATGCTCTTTGATTCTTGGGCGGGCGCGCTGGAGTTAGAAGCCTATTTAACCTTTGGCTGGAGCTATATCCAACAGATCACCCACGCGCTTAAAGCCAAGCACCCCAATGTTCCCCTAATTATCTTCCCTAAGGGCGTTGGGGCGTATTTAGGGCATTTGAATGGAGATTTTGAGGTATTTGGCTGTGATTGGGGCACACCCTTAAAGATGGCACAAGAGATTTTAGGGGATCGCTATGTCTTGCAGGGGAATTTGGAGCCTGCGCGCCTTTACAGCCAAGAGGCGATGATTCAGGGGGTGGAGCGCATTTTGAAAGTGATGGGCAAAGACCCCGGTTTTATTTTCAACTTGGGGCATGGCATGATTGCAGATTTACCTCGTGTACACGCTTTGGAATTAGTGCACCTGGTGCGTGAGAAAAGTCGGCGTTGATAGGGGCTTTTGACATGCTCTAAGCTCAAGCTAGGGAATTTTAACCTTAGCAGAGAGTCGTGGCTTCAAGTAAGATTGTTCTGTTTAGAGTCTTATGTTCCCTATTTTTGATGTCCCAATCCCCAGGCTAATTTATGCAATCCTTAAGCACTTCTTTATTTCCCCCCCACCCCAAACCCCTAGCTTTGACTAGGCGGATAATTAGTGCCTGCTCTTTGAGCATACTCATACTCTATATCTTCCGCAGAAGGCGCGCCTTTGGAAGTGATCAAACAATACATCGCCAATCAACAAAACTCTGAAAGACCCAAACAAAAGAACAAGTGGAAAGATTATGTTAATCGTCTACAAGCAGAAACTCTACAATCAAGTAAAAATGAGCACATCGGCAAACTTCTACGCCTTTATGGCATTTGCTACAATCATTGTATTGCTTGCACAAGAGGGGCTATAGGCTAACTAAGAAGCACCTAAAGCTCTATACTCTGCAAAGACATATCGCCAAACTAAAGAAAACAACACGTTTTGCTTTTTAAAAACTCTGGGGTCTCAAACCTTGCAGGAGTTGGTAGAACGAATAGATAAATCTTACAAAAAGTTTTTCAAAAAGCAAAACAGACCCCCGTGTTTTAAAAA
>NZ_JAERIS010000002.1 GCF_017979425.1 Helicobacter salomonis
GCCAGTAATGGCGTGCTCTATCCTTATAAAAAGTTTTTCCAAAACCTACAAACAAAACTCACCAAAGCGCAAAGGAGATTGTCTAAAAAAATCAAAGGTTCTAGTAATAGAAAAAAACAAGCCAAGAAAGTGGCACAAATCCACGCCTCTATTAGGCATAGCAGAGAGGACTACTTGCATAAAATCAGTAGCGAGATAACCAATCAATACGATTTGATCGCAGTAGAAACCTTGAAAGTTAGGAATTTAGTCAAAAACCACAAACTAGCTAAGAGCATTGCCAATGCTAGCTGGTCTAGGCTCATTAGTCTATTAGAATATAAGGCTGGTTGGAAGGGTAAAACCCTTATCAAAATTAACCAATACTTCCCTAGCTCTCAAATCTGCTCGACCTGTGGGAGCAACACGGGTAAAAAGCCACTGCATATTAGAAATTTTATCTGTCCTTGTTGTCAAACACACCACCACAGAGACCTAAACGCCAGTATCAATATTAGAAATTATGCTTTGGGTATGCTAGATGAACGACACGCTATCAAGGTAGATAAAACTAGGGTGGGAAACCCCCGAAGTTACGCTTGTGGAGATTCCGCTAACGGGGCTGTAACCAAGTATGGCTACATACTAGATACTGCTAGTTATGGATCGTTGAAGCAAGAAGCCCACCCAGCAAATGCGTCGCATTTGTTTTAGCGGGTGGGTGATTCACAATTAGTGACACATTCCTTGGCGGAATAGGCGATTGTGTTAACACATCGTTAATGTAGATAATATTATAATCGTGCATATCCGAATTTAAATTATACGAGGAGATGTCTGATGATCAAAAAGCTTTTTTTGGTTGGTTTGTTGGCAGCACAAGTATTTGCTCTGACGCCCAAGGATACCATTGTCATTGGGATTGAGAACGAAACGACGCGTATCAATCCGCTTTTCGACGAAGATCATGATAGTGCCCTAGATTTTGTCTTTAGTGGCTTGACACGCTTTTCAGCAGATATGAAAGTTGAACCTGATTTAGCTAAAAGTTGGGAGGTGAGTGACGATGGGCTTGTTTGGACCTTTCACCTGAGGAAGGACGCGCTTTGGCATGACGGGCAGAAGTTCAGTGCTGAGGATGTGAAATTCACCATTGAGCAAGCTCTCAATGAAAAGCTCAACGCTCCAGCGCGAGCTAGTTTTGAAGAGGTAGAAAAAGTGGAAGTGCTCGATCCTCTCACCCTCAAAATTACCCTCAAAACCCCCTTCCCACCGCTCTTGGATGCACTCAGTATTGGTATGTTGCCCAAACATCTTTTGGAGGGCAAGGATTTAAACACCGATGCTTTCAACCAACACCCCATTGGGACAGGACCCTTTAAATTTGTCAAGTGGCAAAAGGGAAGCTATATCAGCTTTGCAGCTAATGAGAAATTCTATCGCGGCAAGCCCAAGGCGGAGAAAATGATTTTAAAAATCGTGCCTGATTACAATGTGCGCACCTATGAAATTAAGAATAACTCTTTAGACGTAGCTTTAGTAGAAGCCAATTTAGTAAAGAGTTTAGAACGCGATAAGCGCATCAAAATCATGGATATGAGCAGTGCAGATTACCGGGCTTTGATGTTTAACTTCCACAACGATCTCTTGAAATCTCAAGCAGTAAGACAGGCGATCAACTACGCGATCAATCGCTCCTTGATTGCCAATAAAATTTTGCATGGCTATGGCTTTGCAGCCAACAATCCTATTCAGGTGAGTTGGGCCAATGATAAGAATGCTAAGGGTTATCCCTATGATCCCAAAAAAGCCAAGGAAATTTTGGCCAAAGATGGTTGGAAACTCAAGGGAAAAGTTCTCTATAAAAATGGCAAGCCTTTAGAGTTTGATATTTACGCCTTCAATAACGATCCTCTCCGAGTGACTCTAGCCAATGTTCTACAGAGTGAACTAGCTAAAATTGGAATCAAGGCGCATGCCATTGCCAAGAATAGTGGGGCTTTTGAAATAGACAAGGTAGATAGCTTTATCATTGGTTGGGGTAGCCCACTCGATCCTGATGTGCAGACTTATCGGGTGTTTAGCTCTAAAATGGATGCGAGCACCAATGAGAATGGCTGGAATTACAATCATTATAGTAACAAAGATGTGGATGAAGCCTTATTGAAAGCCCGCACTACGGATAAGATTGAGCAGCGCAAATTTTGGTATGCCAAATTCATCAACGCTTTACACAAGGATCCTCCCTTTGCGTTCTTGGTGTATCTACGCTACCCCCTAGCCTACAATGTTAAGGTTCATGGTATTAAGCCCACTATTCTAGGCCACCATGGGGCACGCTTCACGCACAATGTTGAGGAATGGAGCAAGGAATGAGCTATAAGAGTTCTCTTGTGCGCAAATTATTGCTAGCTGCTTTGCTAGCTACCCATGTTTTCGCCGCCACACCCAAGGATACGATTGTGATTGGGGTGGAGAATGAAACCAAGCGCATCAATCCCCTATTTGATGGCGACCACGATCCTGCACTTTATTTTGTCTTTAGCGGATTGACCCGATTTGCCCCAGATATGAAAGTCGAACCGGATTTAGCTAAGAGCTGGGAAGTGAGCGAAGATGGGCTCAATTGGATTTTTCATTTGAGAGATGATGTGCTTTGGCATGATGGGCAGAAATTCAGCGCGGCAGATGTGGAATTCACCATCAGCCAAGTGCTCAATGACAAGATCAACACCCCTGCTCGGGCGAATTTTGAAGAGATCAAGGAAGTAAAGGTGGTGGACCCTCAAACCATTCAGATCGCGCTCAAAACCCCCTTTCCCTCGCTCTTAGATGTGCTCAGTCTTGGCATCTTACCCAAGCACCTATTGCAAGGTAAAGATGTGAGCACCGACCCCTTTAACCAACACCCTATTGGGACTGGACCTTTTCAACTTGTCCAGTGGCAAAAGGGTAGTCATATCAGCTTTGTAGCCAACCCTCATTTCTACCGGGGCAAGCCAAAGTCCCCTAAGATAATCCTAAAAATCGTCCCCGATCACAGCGTGCGCACCTACGAGATTAAAAACGGGTCGCTGGATGTGGCGTTAATCGAGCCTAATTTGGTGAAAAAGCTCAAGGATGATAAAAATATCAAGATTATGGATTTTAAAAGTGCAGATTATCGGGCTTTAATGTTCAACTTTCATAACCCCATTCTAAAGTCTTTGGCGGTGCGTCAAGCGATCGAATATGCCATCAACCGCAAGCTCATTGCCACTAAGGTGCTGCATGGTTATGGCTCTGTGGCAAACAACCCGATTCAAGTGAGTTGGGCAAATGACCCCCATGCTAAAACCTATCCCTACAACCCCAAAAAAGCCAAAGAAATCCTAGAAAAAGATGGCTGGAAGTTGCACAACAAGGTGTTTGTTAAGGATGGTAAACCCTTGGAATTTGACATTTACGCCCGTAGCCATAATCCAATCCGAGTAGCACTCGCCAATATCTTGCAAAGTGAGCTAAGCAAGGTAGGGATCAAAGCCCATGCTATTGCTAAGAATAATGGGGCATTTGAGATCAGCAAAGTAGATGCTTTTATCATCGGCTGGGGAAGTCCCCTTGATCCAGACATGCAAACCTATCGAGTGTTTAGCTCTAAAATGGACTCAAGCACCAATAAAGCGGGGTGGAATTACAGCCACTATAGCGATCCTAAGGTTGATGAGGCTTTGCTCAAGGCGAGAACGGCGACCAGTTTGGAAGAAAGAAAGACATGGTATGCCAAGTTTATCAATGCCTTGCACGATAACCCGCCCTTTGCATTTCTTGTCTATTTAAACTATCCACTAGCCTATAACACTAAAATCCATGGAATCAAGTCTACTATCTTAGGGCACCATGGGGCGCGTTTCACCCATAATGTCGAAGAATGGAGTAAGGATTAGTGCTTCTCTTTGCCACTAAACGAGTGGCGGGGGCTCTCTTGCTTCTTGTGATCTTTAGCTTTGTCATTTTTGTGCTCCTAGATATTTCCAGTGGGAGTGTTGTTTCTAGTATCTACGGAGATAGTATCCAGGCAGCCAATCCCATGGTTCAAGAGAGGGTTATGGCTAACTTAGGCTTGAATCGTCCCCTCATGGTGCGTTATGTAGAGTGGTTATGGCATGGCTTGCATGGAAACTGGGGTGAGAGTTTTGCCAGTGGAGAGAGGGTATTGGATATTATCAAGGAACGCTTACCCTATACTCTCATTTTAGGCCTCACGAGCTTTGTCCTAAGCTTTCTCTTGGCTCTCATTTTAGGGGGTTTGAGCGCTCTCTTTAAGGATTCTCTATGGGACAAGATGGTTATGATAACGACCTTGGGTTTCTTTAGCATTCCCTCCTTTTGGCTCAGTCTGATTTTTATCATGTTCTTCAGTGTGCTTTTAGGGTTTTTCCCCAGCTCTGGAGTCTATGATTTAGGCCATGAGAAGACTTTGGGAGATTTAGCCCACCACATGGCACTTCCCATAGCAGTGCTCACCCTCTCTCACCTGGCAATCTACACCCGCCTTGTGCGCAGTGTTGTATTAGAAACTCTCCAAGAGCCCTTTGTAACCAGCTATCGTTCTTGGGGTGTGGATGAGAAAACAATCCAGCTTAAATTAGTATTGCGTTATAGCCTATTGCCCATTGTGAGTTATTTTGGGGCCAATGTGGCAGGGATTTTGGGTGGGACTTATATTGTCGAGAGCGTGTTTTCCATCGGGGGGCTAGGTAGCACCACCATTAGTGCGCTGCTTGGCAAAGACTATCCTCTAGCACTTGCCATTATCTTGTTGAGCACGATCGTTGTCGTGGTGTTTAACCTCATCGTGGAAATTTTAGCAAAGGTTTTAAATCCCAAATGGCAGACTTAAAAAAAATCGGGTTGGGTGGCATTATTTTTTTGATCCTGCTTGTTTTATTGCCCTTATGTGCTCCTTTTGATCCTGCTCAAGTGGACTTAACCCAACTCAAACTCCCCCCCGACTCCGCGCATTTTTTAGGCACAGACTTCTTGGGGCGTGATGAATTATCCAGACTTTTATTTGCACTCAGAAACTCTGTCTTGATCGGACTTTTAAGTGGAATATTTGCCGTGCTGATTGCCCTGGGTTTTGCCTTCATCACCCTTAACGCCCCCAAGTTGATCCGATCTTCTTTACTGCGTTTTTTAGACGGCTTTTTATCCTTACCGAATTTATTGCTCATTTTGCTCTTCAGTGCATTCAGTCATCGAGGGTTTAATATCATCGCTTTGAGCTTACTCCTAGCCATTTTTTCCTGGGGGAGCATGGCCAAAGTCATTTACGACACTTTCTTAGATATTAGCACCCATGAATTTGTTGCCAATGAGAGGGCGTTAGGCGCTGGGCGTTTTGCGATCATGTTTGGCGAAATTTTGCCCGTAGCGCAACACAGCGTGTTTGTACTTTTTGTCAATATTTGCGCGCATGCCATCAGTACGGAAGCCTTGTTGAGTTTTTTTGGTCTGGGGTTGGCTGTGGGAGAGGCCAGTTTGGGCAATATGCTCAATGAAGCCTCGCAAGCGATCTTTACTGGGGCGTGGTGGCTTGTTTTGGTTCCGGGCTTGGCTGTTTTTAGCATTGTCTTTGCCCTCATGTTTCTGGGTGAAAAGGTGCAAGAGCGTGCTTAAGGTAGCTGATTTGAGTGTCTACACGCCCAAAAATCAGATTTTACATGGGGTGAGTTTTAGCACTTCTGCTCATTTGGCTATTTTAGGTAGCAGTGGCAGTGGGAAAAGCACGCTATGTAAAGCGATCTGTGGCATTTTACCTCCCAATCTCAAGGTCGTTTATACTGAGCTGTCTACACAGGGCCGTGCGGGCTATGTGTTTCAAGATTGCATTAGCTGTTTTTTTCCCTATCTGAAAATCCAAGATACCTTTAAAATGGTCTTAAAAGCCCAGCTAGAGAAAACTCTACCCATCTTCGAACAGCTCAATATCCCCTCTAAGGTGTGGAATCTCTACCCCTATGAATTGAGCCGTGGCATGGCTAGTCGGGTGCAAATCGCGCTCAACTTAGCCCTAGAAGCAAAAATCCTCTTATTAGACGAAGTGACAAGCTCCCTAGACGTAGCCAACACCAATAGCGTGATCGAATTACTCTTGCAACTCCAGACTCAAAGAATAGTCATCACCCATGATGAAGAGGTGGCTTTTAGACTTTGTGATAGTGTTTTAGTCCTAGAGAATGGGCATATGACTTACTTTGGAGACAAAGAGGGGTATTTCTCGTGAGCTTAGAAGTCGCTCATTTGCATAAATCCTATGGAGAACATTGCATTCTGCAAGATATTAACTTCTGCCTGCAAAGTGGGGAAAGCATAGCTCTCATGGGAACAAGCGGGAGTGGAAAAAGCACACTGGCCAAATGCATCGCTAGACTAGAGAGTTTTCAACAAGGACAAATTTTATACAACACAGAGGACATTTTAAGTATCAAAGAGCCTCACTTTAGAAAAACTATCCAATATGTCTTTCAAGACCAGCTTACTGCTCTTAACCCAGCTAAGCGGGTCAGAAGTCTTTTAAGCAGTGTGTGCAGGCGTTTTAAAAGTCACAGCGAATTAGAATCGATTTTGCAGAGTGCACGGATCAAACCCGCCCTCTTGGATAAGTTGCCCAGAGAATTAAGCGGAGGCGAGAGGCAGAGATTGGGGATTGCTAGAGCTATGTTGGTCAAGCCTCAAATTTTACTCTTAGATGAGATCACAAGTGCGCTGGATAAACGCTTGAAACATGAAATCATGGAAACCCTGATGGAGTATCAGGAAAATTTTCAAGTGAGCATGATCTGCATCACCCATGATAAAACCATCGCCCAGACCTATTTCTCCCGCCACTTACTGCTTGAAGCAGGCAGGTTAGTTCAAGATGAGAGACACTAATTGCAGGGATTGTTTTCATGCTGAATTGGCACCCATTTACCTATTTGCGCCATAAGGCGTATTTTGTGCTATAATGTCTTTCGTAGAGTGGGGGCATCCACTCTTGGAGTAGAAGTCGTAAGACCCGCTTGTGGGCAGACTTTGATGATACCAGAATCCCCTAGCTTTAGCTATGGGGAGTATGTCAAAATCTAACAAAATCGAGTAGCTTTAGTTAGAATACGCTAAACTGCTCTAATGAAAAACACCCTTCCTTTTGCAACCTTTATGCAGACCTTAAAAAAGACTAACCGCGCGTTGGATTTTTTTGTGGATTGGGATAAATGCTTGTTTCGGCGCGATCAGGTGCGCCTTTGCCTCCACCATCTCAACTTTCTATTAGGAGTCAAGGCGCAAGATTTGCCACAAAAAGTCGCCTTTTTATTCCAAGAATATCCTAAGGCGTTTCAGGTTTTACCCCTCTTGCTGGCCGTTAGAAACGCTCAAGAGATCGTTTTAACCCCCGCACAACAAGAAGTCTCTTTAGATAGTTACACCCAAAACCCAGAGGGTATTTGCGCTTTTCTCGCAGAAAGCGGATTATTAGCTATTTTAGCTCAGGGGCATATTAATGATCTCAATGACTTTGTGCTAGGGGTCGAGGTGGGATTGGACAGCAATGCGCGCAAAAATCGTAGCGGAACATTAATGGAGTCGCATTTAAGACAGGTTTTTAGTCAGGCAGGTTTGATTTTTAAAGAACAGGTGAGTGTTACAAGGTATCCCAACTTGCATGCCAAATTTGGCGCGGATATTAAGAAATTTGATTTTGTCATCACTGGCACGCACGCGACCTATTTTATTGAGTGTAATTTTTATAGTAGCGGAGGGAGCAAGCTTAATGAAGTGGCACGGGCTTATACGGAACTTGCCCTACATTTTGAAACTGAAATAAACCAATATTTTATTTGGATCACCGATGGACAAGGCTGGCTTGAGGCAAAAAACAAGCTCCAAGAGGCTTATAAAAGCGTCCGTCTCTATAATTTAAGCCAATTAGATTCCCTCATTAGCGAGATCACCCATGCCTAATTCTATCAGCCCTACTTTTGTGAGTGAGGATAGCAAATTCACGCTTTATCATCATGATTGTAGGGAGGTTTTGGCACGCATGGAGGGGTGTTTTGATTTGATCTTTGCCGATCCGCCTTATTTTCTCTCTAATGATGGTTTGACCATTGATAGTGGCAAAATTGTAAGCGTGAACAAGGGCACATGGGATCGCGCAGGGGGGATTGATGAAATCCATGCTTTTAACATGGAGTGGATCGCCCTAGCCAAACGCGCGCTCAAACCCCATGGGAGTGTTTTTATTAGTGCCACCCAACATAATCTCTTTTCCCTAGGACTGGCTTTACAAACTCTGGGTTTTAAGCTCTTAAACACAATCACATGGTATAAGAGCAACCCGCCTCCCAATTTTTCATGCCGCACACTTGTGCATGCGAGCGAACAGATTTTATGGGCTAGAAAAAGCCCTAAGCACGCCCACATTTTCAACTATGAGCGCATGAAGGAGTTGAATCAGGGTAAACAAATGCGCGATGTGTGGACCTTAAGTGCGATTGCCCCTTGGGAAAAGCATTTAGGCAAACACCCCACCCAAAAGCCCTTAGGCTTGTTATTGCGTTTGATTTTAATGGCTAGCCATCAAGATAGCTTGATCTGCGATCCTTTTAGTGGGTCGAGCACCACCGGGATTGCTGCCAACTTGCTGGGGCGATCCTTTATAGGCATTGAGCAGGAAAAAGAGTTTATTAATCTCTCCATCGCGCGTAAGCAGGATTTAGACGTGCGTTTTAGCGAATTTGCCAAACGCGCCCAAAAAATGGGAGTGATGGCTTGATGACAAAAATAAAAATCCCCTGTGTGATCTTAACTGGTGGCAAAAGCGCGCGCATGCGTGTGAAGGGGCAACAATGTGATAAGGCGTTGTTGCCCTTTGGCAATTATCCTAGCCTCCTAGCCTACCAGCACGCCAAAATGAGCGCGCTTTTTGAGCGGGTCTATATCAGTTGCAAAGAGTCCTATAACTTACAAGCGCATGCGTCCTATATTTTGGACTGCCGATCCGATTTTAGCCCCCTACTAGGCATCGTGCGCTCTTTGTATGCCCTCCAACAGACGATCTTTGTAATCCCTATAGACATGCCCTTAGTGTCTGCTCAAAGTATTTTAACACTCTGTAACCACGCCCAAGAGGCGGGGGTGGTGTATGCTAAGAGTTCCGAGTGTTTTTACTTGCTAGGGTGCTGGCAGATGGGCATGGCAGATGCCCTAGAGGACACTTTAGAGAGTGATGGCTCGGTAAGCTCCCTTTTAGAGGGAGGTTTGGCAATAGAGGTGCAGGAGGGCCCGGAGTTTAGTAATTGCAACACCTACAGGGCATACCAACGCACGTTGAAAATTTTAAATGGCTGAGGAAGAAAAGACCGAACTCCCCTCGGCTAAGAAGATCGAGAAAGCGCGCGAAGAGGGTAATGTCGCTAAAAGCTTAGAGGTGGTGGGGTTTTTGGGGCTGGTAGCAGGCTTTGGGGGGGTGATGGCTTTTTTTAGCATGTGGTTAGATCATTTTGAAAGCATTTTTAGGCAGAGTCTGCGCTGGATCGCCCTAGATTTCACGCCCCATAATCTCCACTTGCTCTCTTTACAATTACTTAAAGATGTGGCTTGGGTACTCTTGCCTTTTTTATTTCTCATGTTTGTGGTGGCGTTTTTGGCTAATGTGGTGCAATTTGGCTTGCTTTTCAGCCCGAAAGCGATTGTGCCTAAGTTTTCTAAGATCAACCCCATCAATGGGCTTAAAAATCTCTTCTCTCTTAAAAAGCTCTTAGATGGATTGCTCATCACGGCGAAGGTGTGTATCGCCTTTGTCTTGGGCTTTGTAGTGGTGAGTTTGTTTATCGGGGAGTTAGCCAAAATCGCGCGTGTTGAGATTAGAGATCAGGCGTTGTGGTTTGAACACAAGGCGTTAATTCTTATTGCAAGCTTGCTATTTCTCTTTTTGGTAGCCTCTTTATTAGATTTTCTGCTAAAACGCCGTCAATACATTAATTCGCTTAAAATGACTAAGCAAGAAGTTAAGGACGAATACAAACAACAAGAGGGTAACCCTGAAATCAAAGCCAAGATTAAACAACTCATGCTCAAAAACTCCATGAGCAAGATGATGGCGGCTATCCCTAGTGCGAATGTGGTTGTAACTAACCCTACCCATTACGCCGTTGCGCTCCGCTTTGAAGAAAAGGATGTCGCCCCTGTGGTGGTGGCTAAGGGGATCGAACACTTAGCGATTCGTATTAAGGCGATCGCCAGAGAACACGAGATTGAGATCATCGAAAACCCCAAGCTAGCGCGCGAGCTGTATAAAGAGGTGGATGTGGATGAGGTGATTCCTAAAATGCTCTTTGAAGCAGTGGCGATCGTTTTTGCCCAAGTGGCGCATATCGAGCAGATGAAAAACAAGCGTTAAAGGCCGCGCTGTTCCAGCCAAGCTAACAAAATCTGTAAGATCTCTTCTTTTTCGGGTTCTTCAAAGATTTTATGCCGTCCTTGCTCTAAGAGTTGTAAGGATACCTGTTTAAACCCTTGCGCGCGCAGGGCATTATAAGCCTTGATCACCCCCACTCCAAAACCTCCACACACATCTTCTAAACCACTCATGAGCAAGATAGGCAGGTTTTTATCCCCATAAGCATGCGCGCTAAAGACTAAATGCGCTCCCTCCAGCAGGCAGGCAAAGCTATTCATACTAAAGGTAAAACGGCTTGCTTTGTCTGCGTGGTAGCGTTTAAGGGCTTTGGGGTCTTTGCACAGCCACGCGCCCCTAAATCCAAAGGCGCGCACGCGCGGATGCAAGCTAAAAAGCACGCTCAAATTCCATCGAGGCGAGCAATGCAGAGTGCTTAGCCCTCTAGCAAGGCGCGCGCACCATTTTAAGCCCCTAAAGGGGCTGGGTGTGCCCGTGAGAATGAGCGCGTCTAGGGAGGTGTAACCATGTTGGATTAAACGGCGCGCTAGTAGTGAGCCCATGCTATGTCCTAATACGACCAACTTATGCCCCTTGCAAATCCCGCGCACCACGCGGATAAACTTGGCTAAGTCCAACACGGCATGCTCAAAACCATTTTCTCCCATCTCTCCCCAAGCAATCTCAGAGCTATCCTTTAACACGCTTTGTCCATGCCCTCTGTGATCGAGCACAAAGACATCATAACCGCATGCACACATACGCGAAGCTAGCCATGTGTAGTGTTTGCGGTGTTCCACCATGCCCGTAGCAATCACCACCCCCACGCCTTTAGGGCGATCGGGCACATAGTGATCGTAGTGTAAATCTAAATAACTGGGGTGATCTGAGCTAAAACGCGCGCTAACCATGGCTTTAAGAAAACCTGAGTTGGTGGTAACGCTCGGGGATGAGGTAATCTTGTGTGCGCAAAGGGGCGGGGTAAAGACCATGTTTAAAGCCTAGATCAAAAAGGGCATTGAGTCCTTGAATTTGTGCGTCATTTAGACTACTCGCATTAGCATAGAGATTTAAATAGGTAGCTAGATTTTGCTTTTGCACGCGCACCAGACCCCGCTCTAAAAGCATGGAAGAGAGCAGCTCCGAGTGGGCTAGGGCTAAGTCGATGGCTTGGGTTAATTTCTTCTCTAAAGTGATGGCTTGAAGCAGGGGGATAGAACGGCGTAGTACCATACCGCCCAAAGGCAGGGGCAATTCTGAGTTAGAGAGATCACACCACACCTCCCAAATCTCTTTTTCCACCACTAGATCGAGGTGAAAATCTAAAATACTCTCATGGATGAGCACCCCCGCATCTACCTCCCCACTCAATACCGCCCCTTCAATTTCTAAGAAGTTTTTATACACCACGCGCGCATGGGGGTAGTAAAGCCTAAAGAGTAGAGCATTAGTAGTGTAACGCCCACTTAGAGCGACTTTAAAATTCTTTTTAAGCTTTGTAGAGGCTTTGCGGATGAGCTTGGGTCCATACCCTTCTCCAAAGCTAGCCGCACAGCGCAGGAGGGCGTATTGATCAGCGATGAGGGGGTAGAGAGCAAAGGAGATCGCGCTGATGTCATGCACGCCCTGCAGGGCTTGGGTGTTGAGGGTTTCAATGTCTAAAGCATAGTGGCTGAAAGCTTTTGGCAAATCCACCCAGCCAAAGGCGATCGCATAGAACATAAAAATATCATCCGCATCTGGGCTATGGGCGATGCTTAACACGCAACTCCTAGTTTTTCTTGACTGAATCTCGTTTAACCAAGACTTATCTATTGCACTCGAGTAGTTAACTCTTCGAGAATGCTAACAAATACAATAAAAACTCTTAACTTTTGGCTACGGAGGTATTGGTATTTTCATTTGTATTGTGTGTTATAATGCCCGCCGTAGATTTGAAATGGGGGATATTCGCAAAGGGGGGTTATGCCGTTACCATTGATTGCTGTGGGTTTGGGATGTCTGTTGGTGGGAGGGTTGGTTGTCTTGGGGGTTAGGGAATTTCTTAGCTATATCCAAAAGCAGAGGGTAGCCAAAGAAAAACAACTACAACAAAAGCTCTCTGCCCAAATTAGAGGAATGCACCGCACAAAAGATTATGTGGAGGTGGATGTCGGTTTAAGGAGTAAAAGAGGGCGCGTGGTGCATACCCTACAATGCAAGGTCGATAAGAAAGACGCCAAACAGCTCCATCTAGGACAAGTGCTATGAAACAGGAAGTGCTGGTACTTGAAAATGCATTATTACAGGATGTAAATGGCACACTGTTAGAAAAATTTTGTGAGGAGGTGCGCGGGGTCTTAGCTCGAGAGGATTACGATTTTAGCGGGGTGCACGAACTGGCCTTATTTGTCGTATTGGATCACACAGGGACTAACCGCGTTGAAGTGAAAACATCTTACACTCCCACACACAGGGAGGAAGTGGGTATCTCTTTGCTGCTCTCACGCTTAAGACACCCCATCCAGCGTGCTATGCTCGAGGATAGGTTTTTGGGCATCAACGCGCGTTTTTACTTAGGGCTCAACTACACGCAGACCCTGCGTGCTTGGTTAAAAACCAAGTCAGGTGAACGCCAAAAAGCCTTGAAACAGGAGCAAGAAAACGCTCCGAACCTAAATCTCAAATTAGAAGAACCCCGCTATCATATGGCACAGATTGAGCTGGGCAAAAAGACAAAAAACGCCCTGCTTGAGACCATCTTGCTAGTGCAAAAACAAGCCCTCATTTATGAGGAATGGGGGTTTTATGAGGTCGATAGTGTAGTCAAAACGATCATCAATTTGCATGGCAAGCCAGGCACAGGCAAAACCATGAGCGCCCATATTATCGCTAAAGAATTGGGTAAGAAAATTATCCATAGCAATTACGCCGACATCGAATCGAAATTTGTCGGGGATGCGCCCAAGAATCTCGTAGCAGCCTTTGATTTAGCCCAACAGCATAGCGCGATTTTATTCTTCGATGAAGCCGATAGCTTCTTGGGCAAGCGCATTTCTAACATCACCCAAAGCGCGGATCAGGCGTTAAACTCGCTCAGGAGCGAACTTTTAAAGCTCTTGGAAGAACGCCCGGTCATTGTCATCTTTGCGACCAATTTGCTAGAAAATTACGATAAAGCTTTTCATAGCCGCATTTTGCGCTCGATTCACTTTGACTTGCCCAATAAAAAGCAACGCAGGGCGATTATTCTCAAACACATCCCTTCTAAACTTTACAGCCTAGGGATGCCCGAATTGAGCACAGAAGAACTGACACTTTTAAGCCGCCTTTCTAAAGGTTTTTCAGGACGTGAGATTAAAAATGCGATTTTGAATGGGCTCATCATGGGGGCTAAAGAGGAGAGCTTACCTTGTTTTAAACACTTCCAAAAAGCTTTTAAAGCGTCTAAAAAAGCCTTTATGCAAAACTATGCAGAGGGAAATCATCAACCTTTGAATCGACAGATCAAGAAGAACCTGAAGAAAGGGAATTTTAAAACCATCAGGAGGAAGAAAAATGGCCAATGAGGACAAATACGGCAAGAGAGAAAATAAAGTCGATGTGGATTGGTTGCTCAAACAAATCCAAGAGGACCCAGATTTAAGACAGCGGATCGAGAGCGTGCTGAACAAAAAGGCGCTTGAAATGGCGTGGAATCACGAAGAAGTGAAAAAACGCCAGTACACCTTTAAAGAGGCACTCGAGTGGATTCAGAAAAACTTTGATTCGCGCATCTATAGCGCGGCTAATATCATGCGCGAACAAATTGAAGAACATCAAATTGTGCTTTCTTGCTGTTTTTTAGATAAAAACGGGAATCCCTTGGTGGGTTCTGAAAATCCCTTTTTAAGGGTGGAAACTTCCGAGCTCGATCAGGATTTGGTGGAGAATTTCGGGGATGAAAATTTAATCGTCGTGAAGTGAAGGATGGACAATGATCGAGGATATACACGCGCTTTTTGAAAAGTTATGGGACTTTATTACTCACATTATTACAAAGATTCTCAATTTCTTTAAGCATATTGTCGAGTGGTTTCAAGACCCCTACAGACTTCAGAAATTGGAAAATGATCGCCACCTTGTCGCGGTGGCAATCAAAGAGAACTTGCGCACGGGGAGGTATCGGGTAATTGATTGTCTTTACAACAAACAAACCGGGGATGTTGTGGACCAACAGGCTAGAGGTGTGGAGAGCGAAGAACTCGATCGTGAGACCAAAAACCAGTTTGGCGGTAGGAATATGATTATCTTAAAATAAGGAAATCTATGGTGGAGAATGCAGACAACACGGTATGGATTGTCCTTGCCGCCCTCGTGATGCTTATAGGGCTAGGGGCGTTGTTATGGTTTAAGAAAAAATTTAGCACCGACCATCTCAAACCCATTGAACAAGAAGTGTTGAGCATGAAAGAGGTGCTCACCTTTTTTAAAGAGCCACAGGTTTCTGCTCTGCTCCAAGAAAATCAAGACCTAGTGTTGGTCGCCCTGCGCCAAAAGCACCATGACGGGCGAATCCGAATCGTGCTCACTCTCTATAACCACGAAAAAGAGAGCATTAGCAATTTTCCAGGAAGTCGCTTTTATCTTGTCAAGCGCATCGATGAGGACTTAAAGGCCACCTTTGGCGGTAAGGAAATGGTAATTTTAAAGTAATTACCGCTGCTGGGAGCTTCGTTGTTCTGATGCACTCTTTGGTGAAACCAATCTGATTTGCAATGACATCCTAGGGCCTACGGCGTGCAATTTCAGCGCAACTAGCAAATTAGACGGCTTTTGTGTCAGATGTAGATGGTGGAGTGTAGGGGGCTCGAACCCCTGACCTCAACGCTGCCAGCGTTGCGCTCTCCCAAACTGAGCTAACACCCCAAAAGCGCCCATTCTAGCATTTTTTATTTAAAATTTCAAGCCCTTGCGTTTTATTGTATAATGTAGATATGAAAAGCGTGGATTTGAATAGTGATATGGGCGAGGGTTTTGGGGTTTATCAAATGGGGGATGATGGGGCTATCCTCAGGTGTGTGAGCAGCGTCAATGTGGCATGTGGCTGGCATGCTGGAGATGCGCTCATCATGCATGATCGCGCCCGCGAAGCTAAGGTATTAGGAGTGGGCTTGGGGGCGCATGTGGGTTATCCAGATTTGCTGGGCTTTGGACGGCGCAAAATGGAGATCAGTCCTAAAGAAGCGCAATGCTACACCCTCTATCAAGTGGGTGCTCTTGCAGCTTTTGCTAAAAGTTTTGGATTTTCTCTCCAGCATGTCAAATTGCATGGAAGTTTTTACAACCAGGCCAACCACGATGCGCAATTAGCTAAAGCTATTTTGGAAGGTATTCAAGCCTATAACCCTGACCTCATCATCCTCACTCTGAGTCAAAGTGTGATGGCTTTAGAAGGGCAAAGAATGGGTTTGCGCATCGCCCAAGAGGCCTTTATCGATCGCCGCTACCAAGCTAATGGGCAACTAGTCCCTAGAAGCCACCCCCAAGCCCTTATTAAAGAACCCAGACAAGCTGTTGATCAAGCTCTGAACATGCTCTTAGAGGGCAAGGTTTGCACCATAGAGGGAGAGGAAATAGCAATTGAAGTGGATTCACTCTGTGTGCATGGCGACACCCCCAAAGCCCTAGAATTTGCCAAGCAGGTGCGCGTGGCCCTAGAGACCCACGGGATTACGATCCAGCCTTTAAACACTCTGATAAGGTCTTCCCATTAAACCCCGATCTTTCTTGTGGGGTGTGGCATTTTTTAGCGCGACTTCCACCATTGGGCCGGGTTTTCTCACTCAGAGTGCACAATTCACCCAAGAATTAAAAAGCTCTTTTGCCTGCGTGATCGCCATCTCTGTTATCGCCTCCCTAGTTGCCCAACTCAATGTCTGGCGGGTTTTGAGTATTGCTAAACGAAGAGGGCAAGATGTTGCCAATACTCTTGTTCCGGGTCTAGGGCACTTCCTGACTTTTCTTATCACGCTAGGAGCGTTGGCGTTCAATATCGGCAATGTGGGGGGCGCGGCTTTAGGTCTGCAGGCTCTGATAGGGCTGGATATAAAAAGCGCGGGATTTTTGAGTGCTTTGCTAGCTATTTTAATTTTTATCTCCAAGCGCGCAGGACATTGGATGGATAGGTTGGCGCAGGTCCTAGGCGTGCTGATGATCCTTTTAATTGCCTTTGTTGCATTCTTTACCCACCCTCCTCTCGTTCAAGTGTTCCAAGAAACTTTTATGCCTAGCCAATTTTCTATGCCCGCTACAATCACACTCATAGGTGGCAGTGTAGGGGGTTATATTGTCTTTGCTGGGGCGCATCGCTTAATTGATTTAGGCATTGTGGGGGAAAAAGAGCGCGCTCAAGTGGATCGTGCCGCTTACCTAAGCATGGGCGTGGCCACTTTGGTGCGTGTCTTGCTGTTTTTGGCTGTGCTGGGTGTGGTGGAAGCGGGACATTTATTGGATTCTAGTAATCCAGCAGGGAGTGCTTTTGGAGTGGCTTTAGGTGACTTGGGATATAAAATCTTTGGATTGGTTTTTTTAGCCGCCAGCCTAACTTCCATTGTGGGTGCGTCCTACACGAGTGTGTCTTTTTTGAAGAGTTTTGCATGGGTGCAACACCATGAACGAGCTTGTATCATCACTCTTATTGGACTTTCTACACTGATCTTTATTACCATTGGTAAGCCTGTAGCGTTGTTGATCATGGCTGGAGCGCTCAATGGTCTAGTTTTGCCCATCACCCTAGCAGTGGTGTTGATCGCAGGCTATTCAAAAAACATCGTGGGCGTGTACCGACATTCTAAGGTCTTAGCCGCCCTAGGTTGGGTGGTAGTGGGTTTGAGCGCGTATTTGGGAGTGCTCTCTTTAAAACCCTTAATTGCTATGTTTGGCTAGGAGTGCATCGATGAAAGGTGTGAAGTATCGCATTTGTGGGGAAGGCGCGTTGTTATTAGAATTTGGCACGCAGATCGATCCCCAACTCAACGCCCAAGTGCGGTGTGTAGAGCGCGTTTTAGAACAAAGGGCTTTAAAGGGTGTCCTAGAGTTCGTGAGTGCTTATGCGAGCTTGCTCATCCTCTATAATCCGCTCATCCTAAGCCATGCGCAATTAGTGGATATTCTAGAGCAAATAGAATGGGACATCCCAAGTACCCTAGAAGAACCCCACTATTTAGTGGAAATCCCCACATGCTACCACCCTAGTTTGGGGCTTGATTTAGAATTTGTTTCTGCACACACTGGGCTATCCCTAGAAGAGATTATCCAGCGTCACAGCGCGCCAGATTACCTGGTTTATATGCTAGGTTTTTTACCTGGTTTTGCTTATTTAGGCGGGCTAGACCCCAGCCTTGCTGTGCCCAGATTAGCCCAGCCCAGAGCACAGGTGAGCCCTGGGTCAGTGGGCATTGCCCATACCCAAACTGGAATCTACCCTCTCAGCTCACCAGGGGGTTGGCAGATTATCGCTAAAACTCCCCTTAA
This sequence comes from Helicobacter salomonis, assembly GCF_017979425.1. Lineage (GTDB taxonomy): Bacteria > Campylobacterota > Campylobacteria > Campylobacterales > Helicobacteraceae > Helicobacter > Helicobacter salomonis. The sequence continues at coordinate 17,900 of NZ_JAERIS010000002.1, forward strand.
GCTCTATGACCCGACTAAAAATCCCCCCGTATTGCTCCAAGCGGGGGATTTTGTACGCTACAAACCCATTTGTTTGGAGGAATACATGCACTTAGAGCAGATGGTTTTAAAGGGTCATTACACCCCTAGATGCAATTTGATTGATCCAAAGGCTTTGCGTGGCTAATGTTCGGGTGCTAGAGGGCGGATTATGTAGCAGTGTTCAGGACTTTGGGCGGGTGGGGTTTTTGCGCTATGGGATTCCTACCTGCGGAGTTATGGATGAATTTAGTGCCTCTGTGGCTAATTTACTTGTGGGTAATGCTAGAGATCAGGCCCTCTTAGAGATGCTCTACACAGGAGCGCGCTTGGAATTTTTAGAACCCATGTACATAGCCATTGGTGGGGCGGATTTGAAGCCTCAGCTCAATGAAGTGGCGATTTTTAATTGGGAATCCTATGAGGTTAGACCTGGAGATGTCTTGAGTTTTGGGGGTCTTAGAGCGGGCGTGTGTGCGTATTTGGCTTTTTCTGGAGTCTTGGAAGTGCCTCAAGTGCATGGGAGTAAAGCGACCTTTATGCGTGGGCAGATGGGGGGTTTTGAAGGGCGCAAGTTGCAAAAGGGAGATATGTTGCATGTCCAGGTGCGCCCCGAGTCTAAAAAGAGACGTTTAAGCAAGCATGGCCGCCCTGCTTACCACCCCCATGCCACTTTACATGTGATCTTGGGACCTCAGGAACATTATTTCAGCTCTCAAACGATTAATAGCTTTTTGCAAACCCCTTATCGTCTCAGCAGGGGCGATCGCATGGGTATTTTCTTAGAGGGGCCTGTTTTAGAGTGGCAAGAAAAGAGCGAAATGATCTCTGAACCCTTAGTGTTGGGCAGTGTGCAGGTACTCCCCAATGGCCAGCCCTTAGTTTTGATGGCCGATCGACAGACTATGGGAGGGTATCCTAAGATTGCGACCTTAATCAAAGAGAGTGTAATCGCCCTAGCCCAACTGCGTCCTCAAAGCAGTGTGCGCTTTGTGGCCTGTAGCATAGAGGAAGCACAAAAGAAATACTGCGCCTTTTATGAGAATCTAGCCCATATCGCTGCGAGTCTTTAGCCATTGAGTTGATGATAATGCGTGCTATAGACGGAGTGCATGCGTGCTGCTAATTCTGCGTACCAATCTGTATTGAGGTCAGGTTCATAGGCTTCCAAAAGCACCATGCGCATGGGTACGCGGTGCGATTCGAGGGGTTTTGTGTTGAGAACTTGGCGCGTGTTGATGAGCACAATGGGTTGAATCTTGAGCTTGAATCGTTCAGTCAAAATCTTGGCCCCCGGTTTAAAGGGCAAAAACTTGTCCTCCCCTCGCCCCCTTGTGCCTTCTGGAAAAATCACTAAGGGTCGTTGTTGATCCAGTTTTTCTTTTGCCATTTTTAAGAGATAGGCAAGACCTCTCTTATCTTCGCGATCGATTAAGATCATCTGTGGAGTTTTAAGCGCATAGCCGTAATAGGGAATTTCGCCTAATTCCTTTTTAGCGATCCAGCAGATATTTTGGGGATGGTAGGCTTCTAGGCAAACAATATCAATAATGCTTTGGTGGTTGAGTACAATGAGCGTTGCGCTTTGGTCGAATTCCCCCACTTTCTCTAAGGGAGTTCCCATTAACCAAAAAAAGGAGCGGCACCACTTGCGTGTGGCCCTGGAATTATTATGCTTGCGGGTTAAAAAATTCATCAGAATAATAAAGCCCAGTCCTAAGCCCACCACCAAGAGGGCATAAACCCCCCGCAATCTACTCCACATCGCTCTTTTTCACCCAGCCGATCTTCTCATCTTGAGTCATGATTTTATAATACCCATCGTGCGCGCCGATGATTTCTACTTTCAAAGCATTTTTAGAAATTTCCAATAGGGTAGAATTAGCAGTGGGTAGAATTTTGATCTCCTTATTGGCTAACAAAATCCCACTGCGATAAGTGAAAAAGACATTCCACAGCAATACCCCTACTAAAACCACTGCCACTCCCAACGCGCTTTTCTTGTAGGGGATCAAGAAAGATAAGACCAAGGCAAGCAGGACGAAAAAGAGCAGCACAAAGTTAGAGAAGAGCAAGAAATTATTTTTAGGCTTGAGTGTGCTCTGGGTGCTAATGGTTTCTTCAACGGGATTGATCGCAAAACGCACCTCTTTGAACTGCCCATTTTCTAAGGAAAAATAGTTAAAGGATAGCTCACGCCAACTCTTGGGCACGATGCAGTAATAAATCCCTTGTGCGGTGTCTAAGGAAAAATGCGCGCTCTCAAAGCCTTGTTTCATGCCACCCACAATCTTTAAATCTTCCAGATTAGACCCTTTGGCCTCTATCTCAAAGACGACAATATTATGCGTGCTGTCATACTCTTTGGCTTTATAGCCCACTACACTAAAGGCGCGCGCGACTACCCCTACATAATTGGGGTGGGCTGAGAGATCGAGCACATTCAGGGGCAAATCGGGTGTATTGGCGGTATCTAAATAGCCTTGGCTCTCTACAAAAGCACTCACTTTTAATCCAGGAATCACAGCCCGTGTACCCATCACTTTATACAGATAGGTAGCACTTAAATTCCCATCTTCCCCCGCTTTCCATGGAGGATTAAAATTGAGGCGTTTGAGTTGTTTTTCATCCGGATTGCGCTCCAACTCTGCTCCTAAGAACTTAGCCTGAGAAAAGAGTAAGGCCTGGTATTGCACAGAAACGACCTGCCCCACATAGAATCGTTGTGCGCTAAGCTCCTCTGCATTGAGGACCTTGAGATAGACTACTTTACTTTGAGCCTCTTGTGTGTCGGCATGCAAGACACATAGCCAGCACAACAGCACTCCTAGAAGTGTACGCAAATATTCCCTTACTTACTAGCTTCTTTAGACATCATGATAATATCCCACACCTTGAGCGTGTCGATGGCAACCTTGAGCTGGATATCTGCGTTGATGTCCTTAGCTGTGATGGATTTTTCACCCTTGCTAGTTCCAGTAGATGTGTCCTTAATGTCTTTTTTCTGATCTAATTCCTTGAGCTCCTGCTCTAAATGGTGCTTTAAGTCTGCCTCTTTGATATTGAATTTATTTTCATCTTGAGGCACACTTCCGGGGTGAATTACAATATCAGGCTTGATCCCTACAGCCTGAATGGTGCGTCCGCTAGGCAAATAGTAGCGTGCAATGGTAATTTTAATGGCTTCCTCCCTACCTACAGGGAAAGTGGTCTGCACACTGCCCTTTCCGAAGGTGTCTTCCCCAATAATGATAGCCCGCTTGTGATCTTGCAGGGCTCCAGAAACAATTTCACTCGCGCTCGCCGTACCGCCATTCACAAGAACAGCAATGGGTAAGTTCGCATAGGGTGCGCGTCCTGTGGCACGATAAGCAATATCTTCAGATTTAATACGCCCTTTTTGTGAAACAATCAAGCCCTGTTTGATAAAGAGATTGGAAAGATCGATAGCCTGGTTGAGTAATCCGCCCGGATTAGAGCGCAAATCTAACACAATCCCCTCTAATTTAGGGACTTTTTTTAATTCTGCAAGCACGCCTTTAACCACATTGCGATCAAAGGAATTCACCCGCACATAGAGATAATCCGTCCCTTCTATCTTCTTGGCATGCACGGATTTAATTTTGATGATATCGCGCAACATCTTAATCACTAAGGGCTTACTTTCGGATTTGCGCACAATCGTGAGCTCGATAGGAGTTTTTGGCTTGCCCCGCATTAAATTCACGGCGTTATCAATGGTCATATTCAAAGTGCTCTCAGAGTTGATCTTCAAGATCACATCTCCAGCCTTAATGCCCGCCCTGAAAGCGGGAGTGTCATCTAGGGGCGCGATCACCGTGAGTGCACCATCGCGAATCCCCACGGTGATTCCCAACCCACCAAATTCGCCCTCTGTTTGCGCCCTAAAGTCTCTAAATTTTTTGGGAGTGAGATAGGAAGAGTGCGCGTCTAAGTTGGTGAGTAAACCATCAATAGCCTTGTCTACAATGTCATTAATACTCACTTCATCCACATAGTAATGCTCGATTTGTTCTACAACGCTAGAAAACTTTTTTAATGCATTGATGCGTTCTTGAGTTGTGGGCTTATAGTTCTTCTTAAGGTTTGGCTGGGCGGTCTCACTTTGGCTCGCCTCTAACGCATTCACCACCAAGAAGACGCTCAACACAGAAGAAACCACCCCCGCCATGAAAAACTTGTTCATCACTGCCCTTTATGTGCTTTAAAGCCTACGATTCTAGCTAAAACTCCATGATTTTACAATGATCCCTAGGTGTTATGCTAGAAGGCGCACTTGGTATTTCAGCCCATCCATGCTACTATACCCCCCATTCTACAAAAAATAAGGAGGTCCTGTGCAAACAGCACGCAATCACTTAAGCCAACAACTCAAAACTACCAAACGATCCTGATCCTATCGTTTGTTCCAATCTCTAGCCCAAGATGTTGCGGGGGGGGGGGGGGTGAAGCCCTTCAAGAGGAAGTTAGCGATTTAAGCACTAAGTTTAGCCAACTCTTAGACGCACTCAGTGTGTTTAATAAAACCCTGGAAGAAGTTTATCACCAAAGCACAGAAGACGATCCAGAGTTAGAAAACTCTCTCACTCAGTTCAAGAAAGTTAAGGTGAAGATGGGCACCCATCTCAATGCCCTGAGCAATGTGCAAGCAGGAGATCAATCTCTAGAACATATCACACGATTAACTAAACCTCTCAGAAGCTTTTCAGGCTAGTTTTAGTTCTTTATTTGAAACTAACCAAAATACCCATTCAAGCCAAACTAGCTCCACCCAAGAAGAGAGCGCACCTAAGCCAGCCCCACAAACCACCCCTAGCAATGCCCCTGAAGTCAAACCCCTATGGAAATATGGACCTAATACTCTGCAAGCCTTTCAAGATTACATGAAAGCCAAAGACTTGGGGAGTGCTGGGGCTTGGCTAGAGCTGGGCAAGATGAGCGCACAAGGCATTGTGCTTTACCCAGATAACAATGTCGCTATGCGTTGTTTTGAAAAGGCGATCGAGTTAGGTTCTGTGGGGGCTTTGGTAGCATTAGGTAAACTTTATAACGCATGGAGTGATGATGACAACCAAATCTTGACTCATGGCTGTGGAGAGCCTCTAAGCGAGCAAGAAGTCACCAATGCCCTTCAACCCTTAAGCGATGATGTGGAAAGTGAGGATTATTTAGAGATTCTTAAAGCTTGCCAAGTCTTCAGAGACAAAAGCACTTCTGGTTGCTACCAAAAAGCCAAAGAACTCTTTGAAAAAGCGGTGAGTTTAGGCGAGGGGAGGGGGTGTTTCGAGTTAGCAGAATTGTACCTATTTGGAGATCGAGAAAAACGCCTGAAATACCGCCAAAAAGCCATTGAGCTTTTAAAGCTTCAAGCTCAAAAGGGTGATGGAGAGGCTTATGTGCTGATGGGAAGGGTGCTGCTAATGAGTCGCGGTGATGAAGTTAGGGATGAGGTGGAGCAACTCTACCAAAAAGCCATTGATTTAGGTTATGCGGACGGGTATGGGTTTTTAGCCTCCATGTATAATCTCTCAGATCATCAAGACAGAAAATTCAACTACTCTAAACAAGGAGCTAAACTAGGCAGCGAGGAAGCTGCGCGCGGGTTGAGTGTTTCTATGGATGAGCTCCGCCATAAAGGCACAAGTGATTTAGATGATTTTGAGCTGGCAGTCGAGCAATCCATAGGCCTCATGGATCGACTCATGGAGTGTCTTAAATGGCAAGAATTTGTCGCGCTCCGTTGTAGACACTATGGTTTGCTCCCACATTTTCTAAAAAACCTAAGTTTAGCGAAAGCGATCAATTCCCGCGTTGGCTTAGATCAAATTGAACGTTACAAAGCGTTTTTAGAACCTGATTATGATATTAGCGATATTATAGACGCTTTCGTCATGCGTCCAGACACTTGGTTAGTCCAAAGACTAGCAGACAGCCAAAACCTTTTTGATGGATTTATCTTTGAGGCATCACATCTTAGAGCGTTTGCAACACCCTATAAGAGTGAGTTTAAAATGGTAACACCCGATGGTAGAGTTGAGATTGATATTAGTTGATAACCCCACTAAAGCCCCATCCTCCCTCATAGCTTTAAGTGTAAGGCTGCAACATTAGTTATAAGACTAGACCCCCTACTTATTGGGGGTAGATCGCCCATGCCCTTTAACCTGTGTTCCATCCTTTTTTGTATAGGGATGCACACGCACTATCTTTTTACCACCATTAGTTTTTGCCATGAATTAGCACCTTTCTAAATTTTTGCAATCATTCGATTATAGCATTGGTTCACAGAGTTCAACACTTCATACCCCTATCACCAAAAACTAGGAGCTGTGGTGCGTGTATGTGAACATGCGACTACATGCGTGATGGTAAAAAGATTAGGTAGCTATCTTGGGTTGTAAAAAAGACAAAGCCTGTTGTAATTGCTCGATAGAAAAAAGTCGCTCTTGTGGTGTGCATGATTTGTGGTCTGTGAGCCAAAGATTTGTGCCAATCTCTCCTTTTAGTCCAAATTCCATGTCGCTATACTTGTCGCCTATCATCACGCTTTGGCTCAAATCAAGGCGAAAATCCCCCAACGCTTGCTTTAACATTCCTAATTGGGGCTTACGGCATGCACAGCGCGCCTCTGGAGCATGGGGACAATAGTAGATTTGATCTAGGCCAAAACCTAAATTGGTCTGCAAAAGGGTTTGCATATAGGCGCTCAGGGTCAAAAAATCCTGCTCGCTGTAATACCCCCTAGCGATCCCTGATTGGTTGGTAACTAGCAAGAGTAAAAAATCTTGCATCTTGGCATATTCCAAGAGTTCTAAAATGCCCGGCATTAACTCAAAGTCTGCAGGACGATGGACATATCCCTTATCTACATTGATGACCCCATCGCGATCTAGAAATAACGCTTTGCGCTTCAAGGCATCGATTCCATGTGCGTGTGCATATGGGAGTGGTGAGCATGGCCTTGCCACATGTTGAACCCCTTGTAGAGATCGTAAGCCCCAAACCCCAACATCAAGACAAAGGCCAATTTAGAGAAAAGGGCGCGTGCGGGCGCGCTCAAAAAACGCCCCGAGAGCAGACCCATGACAAATAGAGGCGCAAAAGTGCCCAAAGAAAGTATGAACATGGTCATGAGGGCATGGGGCAAGTCAGGGCTACCTAGCGCATTGAGCAGAAAATAATAAACTAATGAGCATGGCAACGCCCCATTGAGCAAACCCAGTAAGTAGAAACTAAAAAGTTTAGAACTCCCCAAGGTGACTTTAAAAAGTTTTGAAAACACGCTCAAATTCAAATGCCACTTAAACACGAAGCCAAAGGCAAGTAAGATGATGAGCGCGCCCACGCCCATGATCACAATCCCTTGCAGTTTGGGGCGTGCGATTGCGCTATGCTGTGCTACAAGCTCCAAGAGGGTATGACCCAAGAATGCCACAACAAGCGCGGTGAGCATGTAAGTGCTTACCCGCCCTAAATTATAAAAAAAATGCCCGAGTATTTGTGCTTTTAAGGGCAATTGAGGACTAAACTTGCTTTGGGAATAAGCTAGGACAATCCCTCCACACATGCCAACACAATGCCCCAAAGACATAAGAGAGGCACTTAAAAAGAGATAGAGCCACTCCATTATGCGAGCGCGCGTTGCATGCCTTCAAATACCAGCCATTTGTGATAAACCCCACGGGTGAAAAAGGCGCTCAAAAATTCCCCATCCCCCCCCGTGAAAACCACTCTCTTCTCCCCAATTATTTCTTTGAGCACTAAAATCACGCTCTTAAGCACGCCATAACTCAAGGCTTGTATCGTGTTTTGGGGCAGAATTTCCAGCTCTACACGCACATTAATGGGGTGGTCTAACACTGGAGAAATACTCTTGTATGCCATGTGATAGGCTCTAAGACCTGGTAAGATCACTCCACCCAAATGCACCCCCTGCTCCATGACATCTACACTGATCGCGCTTCCTGCATCCACGACTACCCCATTGTCCCCCAATCCTAAGCATGCCGCTTTGCGATCCACGCCCAATCCGTTATAAGAGCTCTTTAATTTAATCTGGGGTTCTAAATTGTGTGCATGGGGGCAAATTTCTAGCAAGGCGCGCTCAAAAACAGGATTAACGCTGATGTAGTGCAGGGGTTCTGTAAAGGACTCCAAAGCGTCTGGAGTGCGGTGCCAGCCCTTTTTGCCATTGAAGAAATGCAGCGCGCTATTTCCAATATCACATAAAATCATGGGTTATGACTCAAATCCATGTAGTAGCGATCGTAATAAATGGTATCTGCCGTGTAAAAGCTCATCTTGTCTAAGCGCCCTCCCCAATTTTTTGAAACATTGCTGAGTTTGTAAACCCTATAGTCATCAAAGTGATCCAGATTGACTTCCACCAAGTAACCCCGCTTCTCTAAGGTGTAGAGTTTTTTATCCGTAACCACTAGACTTGTCAGCATGGCAAAGGGGAGTTTTACAATGCCCATGCTCTGATCGTTGAGAGTCTTATCCATCTCCAAGATACGCCCATCTAAAGTCAAGACATAGAGATGGTTGTTTTTATAGAGCACATCGACAATGTCTGCATCAAAATTGAATTCCTGCCCCGAGATGACTGATACCAATCTCTTGGTGGTGGCAGCAAACATGTTTTCCCCGTCCACTCTCAAGTAGATTACATTATTAAAAAACTTTTCGCTATTGAGCACGATATTGCGCACGACTTTGGGGGTGTCTGTACTGACATCTACTACTAAGAGCCGTCCATCCAGCATGGGGAAGACAACCACAGTGTCTAAAAACACTGGGGCGGCCATTAGAGAGTTGATCGCTGTGGTAGACGCACCTTTTTCGCTAAAAATGAGCTTACGGGTGGTGATGTCATAGATATTGGCCGAATTATCTGCCATCACGACAGCGAGGCGTTTGTCCTGCACGCTTGCGCTCAAAGGGTAGGTGTCTATGGGGATGAAGATAGAAGGCTTGGTTTGGAGGCTGGTGCTGACAAGTTCCAGATGGTGGCAGTGATCGTTTAACACCACCTGTTCGTCTATCGATTCGATATTTTCGATGATTTCCTGCTCTGCTTGTTGTTGGGTTAATTTAACTTGTTTAGGTTTCTTGGGCTTAGGGCCATTTTGCTTATGACTACGCCAGCAATCCTCAGCTAAGATGTAGTAATCCTGGCTTTGGTTAAGAAATGAGCTTTCTTTATACTCTTTCTTGGTCAACCTCAAGGGAGTAACTCCTTGAGTGTCGATTACACCCCCATCCTTTAAAATAGCCCCGTAGCGGTTAGTGAAGGTGATGGGGTTTTTGAGTTCTTGCTGAAAGCGCAACTCGCCCTTGATTTTGGATTTGGGGGGTTCAAAGTTCTTCCTAGAGCCACAGCCCAGACATACCAATACAACCAATAACCATGTAATTCTGAGACTCACTTGGCATCCTTAGAAGAGGGTTTGAGCGCACCATAGTGTCTGAGCAAGGAAGCAATTTGGTGTAGGTTAGAAGTGGGGGTAATGGGAGCCAAAACCGGTTTGATATCGCTTTTAGGGTCTTTTTGAAGCATCAAATAGGCTTTTTGTAGGGCGATCCAACCCTCCAGACCCTCTAATTTGAGTTGCTGCAATGCTTGCAAATCCTCATCGTAAGAAGCACTATAGTAGCGCGCGAACGCACTCACTAAAGTGTTAGACGATGTGCTGAGTTCCCTAAGTGTCTTAATATCCTTGTTCTCCAGTGCGTGCGCGTAGGCATATAGACTATAAAGATCGGGGGCAAGGCGTTTAAGCTTATCGAGCAAGGCTAGATTATTGGGATTTTGCAAAACTTCATTGTAAAGAGCTGTGATTTCTTGGGTGTGCACAGCCTTTCTATGTTCCAAAAACTGGACCACTCCCCACCAAATGGCCACAAGCGCAACTAACGCCCAAAGCACAAACTTGTACTTATTGTAAAGTTTTTCGATTCTAAAAGCACTTTCTAAGAGCTTTTCGTCACTCCTAAATTCTTCTTGGATTTGCTGGAGATTCTCTTTAACTGCCATTTAAACCCCGCTACTCCCAAACCCCTCGCTCCCGCGCTCCGTTTTGTCTAGCTCTGCGCTCCACTCAAATTGCGCATGGCAAACCTGACACAACACCCCCTGAGCGATACGATCCCCAGATTGGATATGAAAGACCCGCTCAGAAAAATTCATCAAAACCACCTGCAACTCGCCCCGATAGTCGCTATCAATGGTGCCCGGAGAATTGAGCACCATAATCTGATGCTTAAGCGCTAGACCGCTGCGAGAACGCACCTGCACTTCAAAACCTTTTTCTAGGGCAATTGCTAAACCCGTGCGCACTAAGGCAACATTTTTGGGTGCGATCTGCAAGGACTCAAGGGCATGCAAGTCAAAACCGCTTGCGCCCGTACTCTGGTAAGCAGGGATATGGGCTTGGGGGTGGAGCTTTTGAATCTTAATTTTTAGCATAGGCGATGTCTTGGTAGCAAATGTCCAAAATCTCAAACTCACTCTCACCCGCAGGCAAGATCACGCTCACCTCATCTCCCTTTTCTTTGCCCATAAGACTCCTTGCCATGGGGGAACTGCACGAGATCAAGCCCCTAGCTGGATCGCTCTCCATGCTCCCTACAATGGTGTAGACCATTTCTTTGTCGGTTTCTAAATTGAGAATTTTTACCGTGCTCCCAAAGCTTACTTTTTTATGGCTCAAGGTGGAAGGGTCAATGACCTGAGCATTGGCTAGAATGCGACTGAGATCATTGATGCGCGCTTCAATAAACGCCTGTTTCTCTTTAGCGGCATGGTATTCAGCATTTTCTTTTAAATCTCCATGCTCGCGCGCACGATCGATCTCTTTGACAATTTGTGGACGCTCTTCTTCTTTAAGGCGCTTGAGCTCCGTGCAAATCTTTTCATAGCCATACATACTCATAGGTTCTTTCATCCACATCTCCTTAATGAATCCCGCATTATATAGCAAGCATGCTTAATTTGGGGTGGTTGTGCTAGCATGCGCTCTATGGTAGCACTCACCTCTAAAATCCAATTCCGCACCCTATGCAAACAAACCCTCTTGGCGCGACGGGGTTGGGATATTAAAGATCACAAAATCACCATGCAGCTCAAACCCTTGCTCAAAAAGTGTCAACGCGTTTTACTCTATTGCCCCTTGTCCCATGAAGCTAATCTCATGCCTCTGATTAAATGGGCGCGCCAACGGGGTATAAAAATTTTTCTACCTATCTTGCATCAGGGTAGTTTGCAAGCCACTCCCTACCGCCTGCCATTGGCGCGCAAGGCTTACCAAATCTTAGAACCTGCACCTTCATGCATTTATCAAACACCCTTAGATTTGGCCATTGTACCCGTATTGGGCATTGATGCCATGGGAAGACGGATAGGCTTTGGAAAGGGATATTACGATCGCTTCTTTGCTAAACGCCCGCAAGTCCCCCTCATTTTTGTTGCGCGGCAAATTCTCCGGAGTCAAAGTGTGCTAGGTGAGAACCATGATATAGTAAGCTCGCGCTTTATCGATCAACGCACTTTAAATAAAATAAACAAAAGGATTATAAATGGTGTATTTACTGGAAATTTTTCTCCCGTGCACGCTCACGGGTTTTTGCGTCTTTTGGTTCACCAAGAAATTTATGCGCGCCCATAGTCAGCAATATGTGCATCAGGCTAAGGCTAAGGCAGACATGCTGCTCTACCAAGCGCAGGTGCTCTACCAGGCCAAAGAAGTGGAATCCCAAACTCTGCTCGAACAATTACAGAGCGAATTCGATCAAAAGATGCGCTATTGCACTCAAGAATACCAGCACAAATTAGACGCACTCCGCTCGCAAGAGCTCCAACAAACTCAGTATTTAAACAGCGAACAAAAACGCCTTAACCAAGTCCGCCAAGACCTAGAAATCCAGCAACAAGACCTAGAAAATCAAAGGAGTGCTCAAGCACAATTGCAAAGCGAATGCGCAGAACTCAAAACACAAATGTTAGAAGCCTTAATGCAAACTTCTGGTTATACTCAAGAGGAGGCCAAAGCGCTGATCTTGCACCAAATGGAAGAAGAACTACTCTTGCAAAAAGCCGCCTTAGTGCGCCGTTACGAAAAAGAGGCTAAAAAAGAGGCACGTGTGCGCGCAAATTTTGTGATTGCGGATGCTACTGCGCGTTTTGCCAGCCATTTCGCGATGGAAAATCTCACCAGTGTGGTCAGTTTGCCTGATAGCGAATTTATCGGACGCGTGATTGGTAAGGAGGGGAAGAACATCGACACCTTTAAACGCATTAGCGGGGTGGAAGTGATGATTGATGAGGAATCCAAGACTATCACTTTGAGTTGTTTTAATCTATACCGCCGCGAGATTGCTAGACGGACTCTCGAGCAACTGATTCAAGATGGACGAATCCAGCCCGCACGCATTGAAACCACCTATCAACGCGTGGAAACACATATGGAAGAGGCGATGTTAGAAGATGCTCAAGAGGTGTTATTAGAACTCAAACTAGATTCCATGCACGAAGAACTCAGACGCTTAATAGGCAAGATGCGTTACCGCACTAGTTACGGACAAAACGCGTTGATTCACTCCATAGAGGTGGCGACTTTAGCTGGTGATATTGCCATGCAATTAGGCGGAGATTCTAAACTCGCACGCCGTGCAGGGATTTTACACGACATTGGTAAAGCACTTACCTACGAATCTGGGAGCGATCATGTGGAATTAGGGGCAGAGGTGTGTGCACGCCATCACGAACACCCCGCCGTGTTGAATGCCATTTATGCCCACCATGATCGTGAGGAAATCAAAAGCATTGAATGCGCAGCCGTATGTGCTGCTGATGCGCTTTCAGCTGCGCGCCCGGGAGCGCGGCGCAAGGATTCTCAAAACTTTTTGGCGCGCATGCATGACTTGGAGCGCATTGCTAGCAAGAAGAAGGGGGTTAAAAAAGTCTTTGCAATGGATGCAGGGCGGGAGGTGCGTGTGATTGTCTGCCCTGAGCGAGTCAATGACGCTAAGATCACCTTGCTGGCTAAGGATATTGCCAAAGAGATCGAAAACACTTTACAATACCCTGGCGAGGTGGTGGTGCATGTGATTCGCGAGAGAGTTGCCCAAGCCGTCGCTCATTGATGCGCGCTCTCACACATCTAAAGGGTCCATCACAATGGTAAAGAGAGGGGTGTTGTCGTCTTGGAGATGGTGTAAGAGACTCAAAAGATTAGAAGTAGAGGTAGCAGAAAGAAGGATTTCATAGCGGTGATTCTTGGCAACTTTGGCGATACGCGCTACGCCTGAGCTTAAGATTGCTACACCCTGCAGATGGGTTAGTTGGCTTTGGATGATTTCCAAAACAGCGTGCATGGCTTCTTGAGCCTTGTCCTCACGAGAATGCTTAAACTCCAGTAAAGCTAAACGCATGAAAGGAGGAAAGATTTGCATGCGTGTTTTGAGTTCGTCCTTGAGAAAGTCTTCGTAATCCTCCAGGTAATTTTCTAAAAAAGCTCGGTTACGGGATTGAATCAGCACTTTTCCATGGGTCTTGCGCGCACTGCGTCCGGCAATTTGGTGCACCAAGCTCACCCCTTGTTCAAAACTTGCGTAACTTCCATTGTGCAACACCTCATCAATGCCCAATACAATGGCCAAATGCACCCCATGGTAGTCATGCCCCTTGGCGATCATCTGTGTGCCAATTAAGATGTCTATTTGCTGTGTATTGAAAGCATCTAAAATACGCTGGATTTGCCCATTTGTGTGAGTATGATCTTTATCTAAAATTCCAATGCGCGCTTGGGGTAACAAGGCTTCCAGCTCTTTTTTGAGTTGCTGTGTACCCATGCGCTTACCCTGCAAAGAGTCATTGTGGCAAGTTGGGCAGATTTTGGGAATGTTTGCTTGGTGTTGGCAGTAATGGCAACGCATGCACTGATCTTTGAGGTGTAAACTCATGTTCACGCTGCAAAAGGGGCAACACACCCCCTGTCCGCACACTTGACATAAAAGTTTTTTAAAATGTGCGCGGGTGGGCATGAAAATCACGCTCTGTTGTTTTTGGACCAGAGTATTCTCTAAGGCATTTAAAATAGCCGGACTGAGAGTAGTGGGGCTTTCATCAAAGTCAATGGCTTGGTCAGAACCATAGAAACGCCCCTTCAAGCGCACGAGGCTTTGACTTTGTTGGGCTAAAGAGTAACTGCGGATACTTGGGGTTGCTGAACCTAGCACAACTTGTATGGGCGTTTGACGTGCTAAATATACACTGAGATCACGGGCATTGTAAAAGGGAGCTTGGTTAGCCTTGTAGGCCTGATCGTGTTCTTCATCTACGATCACCAAACCCAAATGCGCCATGGGCAAAAACAAGGCACTTCTAGTGCCCACCACCACGCGCACCTCTTGAGCATAGAGTTTATCCAAAAGGGTATTTCTCTGGGTGGTGTTGAGCTTGCTATGCCACAGCCCCACCAATGAACCAAAACTATTCAAGAGGACTTTGTAAATTTGGGGAGCTAAGGCAATTTCGGGCACAAGCACCAATACACTTGAGGATTTTTGGAGTTTCTGTGCAATCAAGTGGGTATAGATATGTGTCTTACCACTGCCCGTATCCCCAAAAAGCAGGGCACTTTTAAGGGCACAAATCTTCTCATATGCTATTTGTTGAGAATCGTTGAGTGGACTTAAATATGGAATGTGCTCGAGCGCAATAGGGGTGGGCATGGTTTTAAAAGGCTGAAATACAGGCGCGATCATGCCTATAGGGGCGCAATAGTAAGACGAGATGAAGCGTAATAAAAGCATTTGGTGGGCATTGAAGTAGGTCCCTGTGGAATTTGCCTTTTTACACACAAAGTGGGGCTTGGCGCACTCTTGTAACACCACTCCTAAAACATAGCGCGATCGCAGGGGAACCTTCACCACCAGACCCGGCTTCAAGGTGGTTGGACTCTCATAAGTCAGGGGCTTGGTTTTAGCAAAGGGCGCGATGGTATAGAACAGAAACAGCCTTATATGTTGCAGGGGCTGGTGTTAGAATCCCAGCAACCGCACTCACTCAAAAATGACGCTCTTAGGATCGACCTCATCTCCATAAACAGGTTTAAGAGTAGCGTCATAAGCCTCCTTGATAAACCCGTTCTTAATGAGAGTGTCTATTTCCTTGTTGAGCCACTCCAATAAAACCTTATCACCTTTTTTTACCGCTGGGGCAATAACATCTTGATCCCCTAGACTAGGGATGCCCACTTTAAATTCAGGATTTTTCTTAACCCATGCAAATAAAAGCGTGTTGTCATGGGCTAGGGCTGCCCCGCGGTTGTTTTTCAACGCTAAAAAAGTTTCGGTGTTTTGATCATATTTCAGCAAAGATACCTTAGGGTAATTTTTGGAGAAATAAAAATCCGCCGTAGTGCCCTTGTTTACGATCAGAGGTTTATCCTTGAGATCGTCAATACTTTTGATCTCTCCATTTTTAGACACCACTCCCAGAGCGACCTTCATATAGGGCTTGGCAAAATCCACGACAGCCTCTCTCTCCTTAGTTTTGGTAAAATTTGCCATGATCACATCTACCTTATTAGACTTCAAAAACTCCACCCGTGCGGCCGCCTCTACAGGGATAAACTCTACTTTTTTCTCATCGCCCAGCAAATCCTTAGCCATGCGTTTGGCGATATAGACATCAAAACCAGCAGGCTGCCCCTTGCTATCCACGAACCCAAAGGGGGGCTTGTCGCTGAATACGCCCACTCTAAGAACACCGCGCTTTTTAATCAACGCGATGCTATCCTCTTTGCTTTCCGCTTTGTGGTCATCTCCACATCCAGCCAAAATCAAACCCAAAATTACCCACAAAATTCCAAAACCCTTAGCCCATGCCCGCATATGCACTCCTTAAATTAAACTAAAAACCTACTTTCTATCACAACAACATCAACAATCCCCTAAAAAATTAAAAATTTCTAAGAATTTCTGGGCACGCTCAGATTGAGGCTGCTCAAAAAAGCCTTGCGGGCTATTCTCTTCCACTACCACGCCCTGATCGAAAAACACAATGCGGTGTGCCACTTTTCTAGCAAACTTCATCTCATGGGTTACAATGACCATGCTCATCCCCTCGTGCGCCAGCTCTAAGATCACCTCCAAGACCTCTTTGACCATCTCTGGATCGAGACTGGCAGTAACCTCATCAAAGAGCATCACCTCTGGTTGCATGCACAGCGCGCGTACAATGGCCACGCGTTGCTTTTGCCCCCCGCTGAGTTCTCTAGGGTGGGCGTTCTTTTTGTGCTCCAATCCCACGCGTTTTAAAAGTGCGATCGCCCTCTCTTCTACCTCCTCTTTAGCGCGTTTTTGCACCTTAAGGGGAGCTAGCAGGATATTTTGCAACACGCTTAAATGGGGAAAGAGTTCATAACTTTGAAAAACCATTCCAATTTTTTGGCGCACAGCATTCCAATTAGTCTTGGGCACGCTGATCTCCTCTTGGTTGAAAAAAATCTGCCCGCTTTGAATTTCCTCCAAACCATTCAGACATCGTAAAAAAGTACTTTTACCACACCCACTAGGTCCTAAAATCACCACCGCCTCCCCCTTGTGCAAACTAAAATCAATACCCTTTAACACCACATGATCGCCATAATACTTTTGTAATTGGATGGTTTGCAAAATTGCCATTTAGCCCCTATTGTGTTGGTATTTTTTCTCTAGGCGTTGGCTCAAATAAGAGAGGGGATAGCAAAGCACAAAGTAAAGCACAAAGATCAAGCCATAGACATAGAAACTCGCATTAGGTATTTTTAAAATATTGATCTCAATGAGTTGTTGGCCTACTTTTAACAACTCCACTGCGCCAATAAGACTCATCAAAGCAGTTGTCTTGATCATGCGGCTAAACAGATTAATGCTGGCAGGCAAGAGGGCTAAAAAGGCTTGCGGGAAGATGATGAGCCAAGTGGTTTGTGCCCCACTTAGTCCCAAGGCGCGCGCGCTTTGGATTTGATGCAGGCTGGTAGAAGTGAGCGCGCCGCGTGTGAGATCCATCATCTCAGCCGCTCCCCACACCCCAAAGACGATAATGCTCGCCCCAATGGCAGGCAAATGCCAATCAAAAAGAGTGGCCGATCCAAAAAAGACTAAAAAGAGCCACACCAATAGCGGAATAATGCGCACACTCTCTAAATACACACGGCATAAAGCACGCGCGATCCTACCCCCAAAAGCCATCACCACCCCCAAGCCCACCCCACCTATTAGCGCGATGGCAATAGAAGCCAAAGCCACTTCCAAAGTGGTGAGTAAGCCCTCAGCTAAGCGCGCTAAATTATCTGGGGCAAAGACTTCCAAGACCTCTAGCATACACGCCTCTTATAATACTTCTCTAAGGCTACAAATAGCCCGCTTAAAGGGAGTAAAACCACCAAATAAGAGAGCACCAATAACACCAACGCCTCGTTAGTTTTATAATAAATCCCTATCAAATCCTTAGCTACGAACATGACATCGACTAAAGCAATGGCACTCACGACAGAACTCTCTTTAAGCAAAAAGATCACATTGGCCCCCAAAGAGGGTAAAGAGATCGCTAAACTTTGAGGGAATAAAACATGTCTTAATGCCTGCAGGCGGCTTAAGCCTAGAGCGAGCGCAGATTCTAGTTGCACCTTAGACAGAGCTTTGAGCCCGAGTAAAAAACTCTCTGCCATATACCCTCCACCCAAAAATGCAATGCCAATAATTGCACACGCCTTAGCGCTCAAAGAAAAGCCGATTTCATTAAGTCCATAATAGAGAAAGAAGAGCTGAATGAGCAGGGGTGTGTTGCGCGCGATTTGGATATACCAAGCTAGGGGTCTGCTCCAAAAACCCTTAAAATAGAGTCCCAAGCTTACCCCAAAGCCCACTACTAGCGCGCAAACAATACCGACCACCGAAATATAGAGAGTGAGCCAAAGCCCCCACCCAAAGGCGGGCAGGGCGTGGCGCATAAACTGCCAATCCAAATCCACAACGCAACCTTTTACAAGCCTTAAAGCCTGCTAAAAGCCTCTATCTTAGAGAAAAAAGCTTAAGGTCGCGCTTAAAAGCCTCTTAAAGCGCCATAGGCTCCATCAGGTGGAAATTCATGTAACGATAAATCTCCTCTCTGCGGGCTTCTAATTTGCTAGCCACCAAATCCAAATACTCTTTTGGAGTGGGGATTCTGCCCAAGAGCGCACACACTGCGCCCAATTCCGCACTGCCTAAATACACCTGTGCCCCCTTGCCCATGCGGTTGTCAAAATTGCGTGTAGAAGTGGAGAATACCACCGCATTATCGCGCACCCGTGCTTGATTGCCCATGCACAAACTACACCCGGGCACTTCTGTGCGCGCCCCTGCGGCCCCAAAGATGGAAAAATAACCCTCTTTGATCAGTTGCTGTTCGTCCATTTTAGTGGGGGGCACAATCCAAAGGCGAATGGGTGATGCTCCCGCTCCCTTGACAATCTCCCCAAAGGCTCTAAAATGCCCAATATTGGTCATACAACTGCCTATAAACACCTCATCGATCTGTTGAGGGCGTTTGGGATTGCTCAACACCTCGCTTAAAGTCGCCACATCGTCCGGGTCATTGGGGCAGGCCAAAATGGGCTCTTTGATCTCATTAAGATCGATCTCAATCACAGCGGCATACTCCGCATCTGGATCGGGCTCAAGCAAGAGAGGGTTATCAATCCACGCCTGCATTTTTTGTGCCCGCCTTCTCAAGGTTTCTTTGTGCTCATACCCGCTAGCAATCATCTGTTCGATGAGCTGGATATTAGAGCTTAAATATTCAATGATAGGCTCTTTATCTAGGCGCACGGTGCAGGCAGCTGCGCTTCTCTCCGCACTCGCATCGCTGAACTCAAAAGCCTGCTCAATCTTGATGTTGCCCAAACCCTCGATCTCTAAAATCTTGCCATTGAAGATATTCTTCTTGCCCTTTTTCTCCACGGTGAGTAAGCCCTGTTTGATCGCATAGTAGGGGACAGCATTAACTAAATCCCTCAGCGTAATGCCCGGCTGCATCTCTCCCTTAAAGCGCACCAAGACAGATTCGGGCATGTTCAAGGGCATAGTGCCCGTAACTGCAGCAAAGGCCACAAGTCCGCTACCAGCGGGGAAACTAATGCCAATGGGAAAGCGGGTGTGGCTATCCCCACCTGTGCCTAGAGTGTCGGGTAAGCCCATGCGATTGAGCCATGAGTGGATGATCCCATCTTTGGGCTTGAGTGCGACTCCTCCCCGAGAGGTAAAAAACTGGGGCAAGGTGGCTTGTAAACTCACATCAGAGGGCTTAGGATAGGCCGCTGTGTGGCAAAAGGACTGCAAGACAAAATCGGCCTCAAAACTCAAGCTGGCTAATTCTTTGACCTCATCGCGTGTCATCGCTCCGGTAGTGTCCTGACTGCCCACAGTGGTTGTCATAGGCTCGCAGTAAGTGCCCGGGCGTACACCCTCCAGCCCACATGCGCGCCCCACCATTTTTTGCGCCAAAGTATAACCCTTCTTACTTTCTGCAGGTTGTTTAGGTTTAGCAAAAACTTCAGAGGGCTCTAGCCCTAAGAATTTGCGCGCCTTATTAGTCAATCCACGCCCAATAATTAAGGCAATGCGCCCCCCCGCGCGGTATTCATCGGCTAGTGTGGTAGGCTCGAGTTTAAAAGTGCTCACCACTTGCCCTTGTTTGCAAATCTCGCCCTTATAGGGATAAACTTCAATGATGTCTCCCTCTTTTAAATCCTTGACATCGGCTACAAGGGGCAAAGCACCACTATCCTCACATGTTGCAAAGAAAATGGGGGCAATGACCCCCCCGATCACCACGCTCCCACTGCGCTTATTGGGCACATAGGGAATATCTGTGCCAAAATGCCACATGATGGAATTAGTCGCGCTCTTGCGCGAACTCCCCGTACCCACCACATCGCCCACATACACGACTGGCACGCCCTTAGATTTGATGTTTTTTAGGCGTTCTTGGTAGTTTTCTATGCGGTTTTTGAGCATGGCATTGGCATGCAAAGGAATATCGCTACGCGTAAAGGCATCGCTAGCCGGACTCAAATCGTCCGTATTAGTCTCCCCATCAATTTTGAGCACGCATAGCTCTAGCTTTTCGGGCAAAGCGGGCTTATTTAAAAACCATTCTGCATTTGCCCAAGATTCTAGCACTTCTTTAGCTAAAGGGTTGGTGTTGCTTAAGTTAGCAATGCTCTCAAAGGCGTTATAGACTAAAAGCGTGGATTTTAAGGCTTGGCAAGCGGCTTTACTAATCTGCTCATCGCTACTCTGCAGAGCTTGCATTAAAGGCGCGACATTATACCCCCCTAGCATCGTGCCCAAATACTCCACCGCTTCTAAGGGGCTAAAATGCGCGCACTCATGCTTTTTAAGTGCTAAGTTGCCTAGAAACTCTGCCTTGACCTGTGCCCCCTCGTCCACGCCCGGACTCACTCTGTGGATTAATAAATCCTTAGCAAAGGCGCATTCTGCACTATCTTTAGAGTGCAATAAAATGTCCACCACACCCTCTACCTGTTTAGCACTCAAGGGCAAAGGGGGGATGTTTTCTTGCGCGCGTTGCGCCTCAATCTCTCTGTATTCTTGGATAAATGTCTGCATACAACTCCTTAAAGAAATGATCGCGATTGTAGTATATAATAATTTAGAGTTATTTACTATTTGCGCCGTAAAGCCCCTAGCTTTAGCTATGGGGATATAAGGCGTATTTTGTGCTATAATGTCTTTCGTAGAGTGGGGGCATCCACTCTTGGAGTAGAAGTTGTAAGACCCGCTTGTGGGCAGACTTTGATGATACCAGAATCCCCTAGCTTTAGCTATGGGGAGTATGTCAATTAATTTGCCTAGTTTAATAAAGAAGGGGTACACCACCCCAAGAGATGCGCCAGACCCGGGTGCCTATATGAAAAAGCCTCTCTTAAGGCTAGGCGTCTTTAAAAAAAGCTATAATAACTGATCACAATTCTCAAGCGCACAACACACCCAGTGGACACATGTATCAAACCAGTTAAACCTCCATCCCGCTTGCGACTCTGCTACCAGCTACTCTGATCTCGTCCATTAAGTTTTTACTTTCACAGGAGAGCTCAACCGTATGTGTAGATTCTTGAGCTCCTGCTGTGATATTCACAACAACTTGTGAAGTGATTTCTCTAATAGCACTGATAATGGCGGCAATTTCTGCAACAGATTTGGTGGTGCGCTCGGCTAGCTTTCTAACTTCATCAGCCACCACCGCAAAACCTCTTCCGTGCTCTCCTGCTCGTGCGGCTTCAATGGCCGCATTCAAGGCCAATAGATTAGTTTGATCGGCAATATCTTTGATGGTTTGTGTGATGGAAGAGATGGAATCAGATTGAGCGTTAAGGGTATTGATTTGATCTGCGCTATTTCTGATCGTGGTGGCTACTCCCTGGATGCTTTGCGTGGTTTTCTCAATCATTTCACTTCCCCGATCAGTGAGTGTTTGGTTTTCCTTGATAAGACTCAATGTCATCAGAATCTTTTCTTCTTTGGAGGTAACATCCAAAGCGATTTTAACGAACTTGTAAATATGGCCATCATCATCAAAAACGGGGTTATAACTCGCCTCCAGGTAAACCTTTTTGCGGTTTTTAGCTAGGCGCGTGAAAGTCCCACGCGTAAAATGCCCTGCTTGAAGCCGTTCCCAAAATGCTTCGTATGCAGCACTTTTGACATATTCAGGCTCACAAAAGAGTGCGTGCTCTTTTCCCTTAATTTCGTCCAGAGTATAACCCATTAGGTTGAGAAAGCTTTCATTGGCGTTGAGAACCTTTCTATCGGTGTCAAATTCAATGAGAGCCATACTGGCTAGTGTGGCTTTGTGAATAGCTCTGAGTTCTTGGAGTTCTAGGATTTGCTGAGTAATATCGTTAGCAAATTTAATCACCTTGTGGACTTCACCATTAGAGTTCAGGATTGGGGTGTAGGTGGACTCTAAATAGAGCGTTTCTCCTTTCTTATTGACACGCTTAAAAGCGCCCTGTTTAAACACACCTGAACGCAGATCACTCCAATGCTTTGTATATTCACTAGACTGCACGAGTTGGGAGGTGCAAAATAAAGAATGGTGCTTGCCCTTGATTTCCCCTAAAGTGTAGCCCATCAAACTTAAGAAGTTTTCATTGGCATGCAAAATCATACCATTGGTATCAAATTCAATCATAGCCATGGAACGATTGATGGCATCGTAAAACTGCCTTAGTTCATCAGATTGGTCGTTCAGGGCGGCTTGTGTGCGAATAGTCTCATTTGGTTGTTCATGTCTGAGACGAAAAAATTTCATGCAATCTCCTCGAGTTGTTAAACTACAACACTTGCATTGTAACCAAGGGTGCCAATTCCTTTTAACTTATTTTGCTACCATGCGCAGCAATCTTTTTTTAAGGAATAAGCATGCGCTTTGGTATCATTGGAGTGGGAGGGTTTATCGCTCCCAAACACCTGCAGGCAATTCAGGAATTAGGGCATATACTCGACTGCGCTATGGATATCCATGATAGCGTGCGAGTTTTGGATCAATACGAATTAGATTGTGAATTTTTTAGCAACCTGGAGGATTTGCATTTATATTTGCAGGATTGCGAGGCGCAGGAAAAATGCCTAGACTACATGGTCATCTGCAGTCCTAATTACTTACATTTCGAGCATATCAAATTTGCGCTCTCCCATGGCATTCATGCTATTTGCGAAAAACCCCTTGTTTTAGACCCTGGTGAAATTGATGAGATCAACGCTTTAGAAAAAAAATACAACAGGCGGGTTTTCAATATCTTGCAACTACGCTTACACCCTAATCTCATCCAACTTAAAGAGAATGTACAAGCGGAATTGCTCAAAGAACCAGATAAGGTTTATGAAGTTTCTCTGACATATTTAATTTTGCGCGGGAAGTGGTATTTAAATTCCTGGAAAGGCGATGAAGATAAGAGCGGGGGTCTAGCCAGCAATGTGGGTATCCACTTCTTTGACATGTTGCTAGATATTTTTGGAGGGGTAGTGGACAATGTGGTGCATGTACATCAAAATGATTGTGTTGGGGGGTTTTTGACCTTAGAGCATGCTAAAATCTCATGGTTTCTCTCCATCAATCCCGAGCATTTGGGAGTGCACCGCGATAGCGCGTATCGTTCTCTAGTTTTAGAGGGCAATGAGGTTGATTTTAGCGAGGGTTTTGACGATTTGCACACGCAAAGTTATAAGCAAATTTTAGATGGAGAGGGGATAGGTATTGAGAGTGTGCGCCCGGCAATTGAATTAGTCAATGCTATTAGGTGTATGACACCCGAAGATTTAGACGAAACATGCCACCCCCTATGTCATAAGGCTCTCCACGCTGTGCCCGCAGAGTGAGTCGAAGTTAAAGTAATCTGAGTTGTTGTTGTTCAAGTAAATAGACACGCGTGCAGTCGCGCGCCATTTTTTCATCATGGGTAGCTAGAATAAGCGCGCCTTTTTGGGCATAGGTATAGTTATGCATGACTTGCATTACCGCTATTGCCGTGGCGTTGTCTAAATTGCCCGTAGGCTCATCTGCAAAAATAATTTTTGGCTTCTTCGTGAGAATACGAGCAATAGAGAGTCGTTGTTGTTGCCCACCACTCAGTTCTCCCACATTTTGAGATAGGACATGCGCGATGCCTAGAGTTTCTAAGAGTGCGGTGTCGAGAGGTTGTTGACTGAGTACAGAGGCCACTTGCAGATTTTCTAGCGCATTGAAGCCTTTAAACAAGTAGTGTGCCTGAAAGATAATGCCGATTTGGTAGCGGCGGATGTGTAGTAGAGTTTTCATGGGCAGGGCATAGATATCCTCGTGATCGAGCAGGCGCACAACTCCCTCTAGGGGCTTTAACATGGTAGAAAAATGGTTGAGTAAGCTGGATTTTCCACTCCCACTTACTCCCAAAAGGGCGATGGATTCCTGAGATCGCACATGCAATTGTAAATCCCTGTAGAGCCAATGTTCGAAACGATGGCCAATGTGAGTGGCTTGTAACATCTAAATCCCCTTATTTTGATCACCCCGTAAGGTGGGTGCGAGGATGTAAGAGGGGGAGAAGTTAGTGCTGTGGATAATGCTCTTGTAAAAACGGCGTGCATAATATTTGAGCAACATTCTTTGCAAGAAAGGCTCAATACTAGGCACAAACCAAGCATTGTTGCTGAGGATGACAAAGGTATCTGGGCTATGTGGGTAGGCAAGCGCAGAAGTACCTTCGTAGCACACAAGAGGGCGGAACTTAAAACCTTGCATATCAAAGTCTCTAAAAGAGTCTCCACTCCCTAGCTTTAAAGAAGCAGGCCCAAAGAAGAGGTTTTCAAAGTAGTCTGCTAGGGCTTTGGGCAGAGGCATGGTTTCCCCAAAAGGAGCTAAGATCACCTTGTGCGCGTATTGGTATGTATTGCGATCAAATACATAGGTGGAGTTGTAGAGGGTGTTGTGCTCTTGATAGAGCGCACCGGTGATAATGGTGATGTGGGCACTCAATTCTAGCAATGTGGAGATGAGTGGGCTGGTGTTAAGCACAAAGGGAAAGGCGGTTTCTGGGAGAATAACCACTTGTTTGTGTTGGGCAATTGCCTCGTGAATGAGAGCCAAATTATGCTTGACAATGTCTTGTAGGTGATCATGTTGCCACTTGAGATTTTGATCGGTGTGGGTAGTGGCGATTTTGATCTGATCAAAAGCATTGGTGGGCAAACTAGAGGCGCGCCAATCAATACTCAAAGCCAATAGGGAACAAGCTAGGAGCTTGAGATAGACATGAGTGGAGTTTTTAAAAAATAAAAAGCGTTCGCTCTCATGAGGTCTGAGCAAGGCAATGGCAATGAGGATGCATAAAAAACTCAGTTTGTCGACTCTAAAAACTGAATAAGCAAAGAAAGACTCGGGCACAAACCAATCAAAGCCAAAGGGGTGGATATAACTGGCTAACCATAGGGCGCAAACACGATAAATCAGGGAAGAGCGCCAACATAGCAGATAGAAAATTCCCCCATAGCATAGCGCAATCAGAATCATCATCAATGGGATCAAAAAGACATAATCACTGTAGCGAAAACTGAGCGCGCACCAATAAAAAAGCCCTAAACCCACCAAAAATCCAAAACCAAAGGCTCTATTTTTCTCAACCTGCAGGCAGGCAAGCATACTTAGAGGAGCGAGTAAACTCTCTATACTGATAAGCAACAATGGGTGTTTCACGAGCATGGAGCCCACATACAAAGGTGCTAGAAAAAGGAGGGCTAGTCCCCAATGTGTGCGCGATATGAGCCAGCCCCACGCAGAATCCCTAATCTCTAGCGACGGCAACCATGCTCCTTGTGTATTCCAATATGTCTATAATTTTTAAGCTTACAGAGTTTATAATTCTAGGATAGATTGTCTTAAATTCACTTGGAAATGTGCACGGATGGACTACATTGATTTGATCTTAGTGGCTGTTATTCTCATTGTGGGAATTCGCGGGTTTTACAATGGGTTCATCGATGAGGTGGCGGGCATTTTAGGAATTGTATGTGGTGTGTATTTGGGTTCTAGGCTCGCTTCTGATGTGGGGGCGTGGTTTTCTGCTCGTGTGCACGATTTCCATAGCCCCTCTGTGGAAAGTTTGATTGGCTTCACTTTAGTGCTTGCGGGTGTGTGGATTTTGTTCTTGATGGTAGGGGTTGTGGTGAGCAAAGCAGTGAGTTTCAGCAATTTGGGTGCTATTGATAAAGTCTTGGGATTTCTCTTTGCCTGCGCTAAGATGTATTTAGTTTTTGCGTTTTTGTTACATGGCGCGTCCCGTTTTAGCTTTATGAAATCTATGGATACCTACTTGCGTGCTCACAGCCAACTCTACCCTACCATGCAAGAGATTGCCTCCTATGTCATGCAGCGTCCAGAAGTTCAAGAATTGGGGAAAGTCATCCAGAGTAGAACACAAGACATGAAAGCAAATCATCCAGAGATTCCACACAGCCCAAGTGAGTGAGCCACATGTTTGAAAATGCCTATATCCAGCAGCGTCTTCAGAAAGCAGACCAGCTGCGCGCACATGCCCTTAATCCTTATGAAAACCGCGTAACCCGTTCTTTGAATAACGCGCAATTTTTGCAGAGCTTTAGCGCATTGGGGGAGGGACAAAAAGATACCAAGAGCACGCATGCCTTGGTGGGGCGTGTCAAGTTTGTACGCCTGATGGGTAAGGCGTGTTTTATCAAAATCGAGGATCAAA
Organism: Helicobacter salomonis; assembly: GCF_017979425.1. GTDB lineage: Bacteria > Campylobacterota > Campylobacteria > Campylobacterales > Helicobacteraceae > Helicobacter > Helicobacter salomonis. The sequence continues at coordinate 44,239 of NZ_JAERIS010000002.1, forward strand.
GTGCACTCCTGCAGGTCTATCTCTCTCAAAACGATCTGGGGAAAGACGCTTTTGATATTTTTAAAAAATGTGTAGAAGTGGGGGATATCCTCAATGTAGTTGGCTATCCCTTTGTAACCAAAACCAAGGAGCTCAGTTTACATGCACTCTCCTACAAAGTGCTGACTAAAGCTATCGTGCCTTTGCCCGAGAAGTTTCATGGCTTGAGTGACATTGAGTTACGCTACCGCCAACGCTATGTAGACCTCATCGCCAACCCAGATGTTAAAGAGGTGTTTAAAACCCGTAGTCAGATTGTGGCTACTATCCGTCACTTCTTTGAAAAACGAGGGTTTTTGGAAGTCGAAACCCCCATGATGCACCCTATTGCCGGAGGAGCTAATGCGCGCCCTTTTGTAACCTACCACAATGCCCTAGAAGTGGAGCGTTATCTACGCATTGCTCCTGAATTGTATCTAAAACGCTTGGTAGTAGGGGGTTTTGAGGCGGTCTTTGAAATCAACCGCAATTTTAGAAATGAGGGCATGGATCACTCCCACAACCCCGAGTTTACAATGCTAGAGTTTTACTGGGCTTATAAGACCTATGAGGACTTGATCGCACTTACTCAAGAACTCTTTAAGGAACTCTTGCAAGCCTTAAACTTACCCAGTCAAATCCCCTATCAAGAGCATACCATTGATTTTAATGCGATCAGAGTCGTGCGCTTTAAGCAGGCCTTGATGGAAATTGGGGGTTTAGAGACTGGTGTAGTTGAGGATAGCGCAGCACTCCAAGCTTTCTTGGAACAACAAGGGGTCAAGCTCGAGGGGCTCATCACACATGGCAAACTCTTGGCCGAGGCCTTTGATCTATGCGTAGAATCTCGGTTAATCAACCCTACTTTTATTACTGAGTATCCCATTGAAATCAGCCCCTTGGCACGCCGCAGCGATACGCACCCTCACATCGCCGATCGCTTTGAACTCTTCGTCGCAGGTAAAGAGATTGCTAATGGTTTTAGTGAACTCAACGATCCCCTGGATCAATACCAGCGTTTTGAGGAACAGGCTAAGGCCAAAGAGCATGGAGATGAGGAGGCGCAGTTTATGGATAATGATTATGTGTGGGCATTAGGGCATGGCATGCCTCCCACAGCTGGGGAGGGGATTGGAATCGATCGTTTGGTAATGCTGCTCACCAATGCCAGGAGTATTAAGGATGTCATCTTCTTTCCTGCCATGAAACCTTTAAAATCCAATCAAAGTGAATAGAATGTCCAGAGTTTTTCATTTACAGGCCCACGACGCGCAACTCTTCGATCTCATCTGCGAGGAGTTGCAACGCCAAACGGATCATTTGGAGATGATCGCCAGTGAGAATTACACTTTTGAGAGTGTGATGGAAGCGATGGGGAGCGTTCTTACCAATAAATATGCTGAAGGTTATCCTTCTAAACGCTACTATGGAGGCTGTGAAGTGGTGGATCGCATTGAAGAATTGGCCATAGAGCGTGCTAAAAAGCTCTTTAAATGCCAATTTGCCAATGTGCAACCCCACGCGGGCTCTCAGGCCAATATGGTAGTCTACCACGCCTTGCTCAAACCTTATGATCGCATTTTAAGCATGGAGCTCAACAGCGGAGGGCATTTAACCCATGCCTCTCCCGTGAGCTTGACGGGGAAGCATTTTCAGGGCTTTCACTATGGTCTAAATGCGGAGGGGTGGATCGACTATGAGGAGGTGTTGCGCATTGCAAAAGTGGTGCGCCCTCAGCTGATTGTATGTGGGTATTCTGCCTATCCTAGAGAAGTGAATTTCAAATACTTCAGAGAGATTGCCGATGAAGTGGGTGCACTCTTAATGGGAGATGTGGCGCATATCGCCGGATTGGTGGTGGCTGAGGAACATCCCCACCCCTTCCCCCACTGCCATGTCGTTACAACCACCACACATAAAACGCTGCGAGGCCCCAGAGGGGGAATGATTTTGAGCAATGATGCCCAGCTCGCTTCCAAGATCGATCGTGCCCTATTTCCCGGCATGCAGGGTGGTCCCTTAATGCATGTGATCGCGGCCAAAGCTGTGGGGTTTTTGGAAAACCTCAAGCCTGAATGGAAGACCTATGCGGTGCAAGTTAAGCGCAATGTGCAGGCATTGGCTCAAGTGCTCTTAGAACATGGGTTTGAATTGCTTAGTGGAGGCAGTGATAACCACTTATTGGTGATCCGACTTAAGGATTTTAGCGGAAAAGACGCCCAGCTCGCCCTAGATAGCGCAGGCATCACTACGAACAAAAATAGTGTGCCTGGAGATACCAGAAGTCCTGTTCTGACAAGTGGGCTCCGATTGGGTTCGGCCGCACTTACCAGTCGAGGCATGCAAGAGGCGGATTTCACCTTTGTAGGGAATAAGATTGTAGAAGTGCTCAATAATATCCACGATCGCGATTTCCATGCCCGCACTAGAGGGGAGGTCGTGGCATTTTCTAAACAATTCAAAACTTATGATGTGCCAATTTTCTAAAGGAGTGGCATGGTAGAGATGGATTTGAGCCTCATCAAACTGCAAACAGATCACTACTACACGCAGCAAGTCGGCTTGGGAAGACGCGTGACCTATTTAGGGCGCTGCTTTTACGACAAATTTGAAAAGATCAACGCCACTCTGACATCTATGCTCATTCAAAAACATTGGCGCAAAGAGATCACCATTGCCCATAACTTGATTTTACCCAACAACAAGGTAGAAAATATTGTCTTAGACTACAATGGCCGTAGTCCGGATCGCTTTTATCATAAAGCCCAACTCCTTCTGCGTGAAGAAGGATTCATCAATTTTACAGCCTACGAGAGCAAAACCCCCGGACATTTACATCTTTACATACACAAGGGACATACAGAACTAGGAGAAGGTTGCAGATTGGCTAAAACTCTTTCTATGAAGCTTGCCCAAAATTTGCCCAACGAATGGCGTATTTTTCCTAATGGGGATCTTCCGCCAGATTTCAATATTCTAATTCTGCCCTATGCAGTCTTTGCTAAAGAGAGGGGGGCAAGCTGGGCAAAGCATATGTAATGGGTTTAATACCTAAAAAAGGACGATTTAATGGATAATTCAGATTTTAGTAAAGACCTCAATAAAAGGCTTGATGAGGCGTTGAACGAACATGAAGCCAAGGGTTCAAAGCTCAAGAAAATCTTGCTCATTGCTGCGATAGGACTCATTGTTTTGGGAGTGGTGTTGGTGGTTTTTTATAAAAGCACGCGTGAACCTCTCAAAAGTGCATCTATGCCCCATGAAGAACACTTGCAAAAAGTGGGCAATCTCCATGACAACACCTTTAACAGCAATAATTTTGAGAACCTAACCTTAGAGCCTTCTACTAATGCTAAAAAAGAAGAAGATAAATTCGATCAAATTGTCAAGGATATCCAGGCTAAGCAGGCACAAAAGGTCCCAGAACCCTCTATTGTCCTCCCTACAAGTCCTTTGGACAAACCTGTGGCCCCTCCGCCACCACCCACCCCCGTGTCTAAACCAGAACCCAAACCCAATGAGAAGAAGTCCTCAGAGAAACACAAAGAACATGCCGCCAAATCCAAGCATGAAAAACACGAAAGGGAGAAGCACGAAAAGGTAGCTCAAAAAACTCCAGAGAAAAAGACTGCACCCAAACCTGAACCTAAAAAAGCTGTGGCAGAACCCAAGAAAGCTGTGGCAGAAAAAGCTCCAGAAAAACCTAAAGAAGCGCCTAAAGTAGCTAAGGCAGAACCAACTAAGGTGTCCCCCAAGAGCGAACCTAGCAAGAGTGCACCTCCTACTCCTCAGCCCAAGAAAATGGAAGAAGTCGCCTTTGATCATGCCAAGGGAGAAAAAGAGAATACGACGAAACCGCAAAAACCCACTATTCCCAAAGGGTTTTACCTACAGGTAGGTGTTTTTAGCAAGACTCCTAATCCAAAATTCATGGAGGCCTTTGTCAAGTATCCCCATCAGATTCAAGAGCTCAACGGGCAAAAGCGTTACTTGATTGGCCCTTACCCTACCAGAGAGCAAGCAGATACTAAATTGGAAGAAGTGAGCCACAACATCGCTAAACCCGTGCATGTGGAGATCAAATAGTTTAAATCTTGAAAAAGGAGTTATGATGTCATCAGCAAAGCAACAAGTGCACACAGATCACGCCCCCAAAGCTATTGGTCCTTATTCGCAAGCCATTAAGAGCACGGATCTGCTCTTTGTTTCAGGGCAGTTGGGCATTGATCCTCAAAGCGGAGAATTGCGTGAGGGCATTCAAAATCAGACAAAGCAAGCCATGGAAAACATGCGTGCTATTCTCAAAGAGGCAGGTTTAGATTTTAATGCAGTGGTCAAGACGACCATTCTGTTGAAAAACCTCGAGGACTTTGCCGCGGTGAATGAAATTTATGGAAGTTATTTCACACAGCCTTACCCGGCGCGCGCCACCTACCAAGTTGCTAAACTCCCTAAAGATGGCCTTGTGGAAATTGAGGCAATCGCACAGGCTTAAGGCATGCAAAAGGATATTTTGATCATTGGTGGAGGCATTGTGGGTTTGAGTTGTGCTTACGCTTTACACCATGCAGGCAGGAAAGTTACGCTCATTGAACAAAATGACGGGAGTAATGGAACCTCTTTTGGTAATGCTGGCCTCGTTTCAGCCTTTAAAAAAGCCCCACTTGCAAGCCCAGGTGTGGTGTGTGATACCCTAAAACTCATGCTCAAGGGACAGGCTCCCCTAAATATCCACTGGGGGTTCAATTTCCAACTCTACAAGTGGCTCTGGAAATTTATTAGAAGTGCTAACGCCAAATCTCTCAAGCGCACTTTAGCCCTTTTTGAACGCTATGGCTGGATGAGCCTGGAAATCTACCATGAAATGTTAGATAGGGGCATGGATTTTTGGTTTAAAGAAGACGGTCTTTTGATGATCTACACCCTCAAAGAAAATTTTGAGAAAAAACTCAAGGCCTGCGCGCATTATCCCTCTCACACTTATGAGATTTTTGATCCCAAAGCAACACTGGAGTACATGCCCATTGCTAAAGAGGAGAATATTTGCGGGAGTGTGCTGCTCAAAGAAAATGCCCATGTAGATGCTAAAGAAGTGATGGAGAGTTTACAGAGCTATCTCAAGAGTGTGGGTGTAGAATTCTACTACAATGAGGAAGTCCTCGACTTTGAATTTGGCGCTCAGAAAATCAGTGGCGTGATCACCAATCGCGAGAAGTTCGAAGCACAAACTATCATTTTAGCCACAGGGGCTAACTCTTATTTGCTCAAAAAAACCCATAATGATTTTTTAATGATGGGCGCAAAGGGCTATAGCCTCACTTTTGAAATGCCCGAAGAGCTCAAACCCAAAACTTCCTCTCTTTTTGCAGATATTTTCTTGGCCATGACTCCACGCCGTAATAGTGTGCGTATCACCTCCAAGCTCGAACTCAACACGAGTGATCCAGGGATTGTCCGCGCTCAAATTGAAAATATTCAGAAAAATTTTGCAACCTTTACACGCCCCTTTGACATGCAAAATGTCCAAGAATGGAGCGGGTTTAGGCCCTTAACACCCAATGATATCCCCTATTTGGGCTATGATTCTCGCTATCAAAATCTAGTGCATGCCACAGGATTGGGTTGGCTGGGAATCACTTTTGGACCTGCGGTGGGGAAAATCATCGCCGAGCTCATTGCGTGTGGGTGTAATGAAAAGAGCGCAGATATCATGCTCTTTTCTGCCTTTTTTAGAGAATGAACGCCCTTGATTGCATTATAAAGATCGCTTCAAAATGGGTTTGGAAATTGTCTTTACCCATGCCACGAGAATTCTATGCTTCCCACGCGCGCTAGTTATGTAGAGATTAATACTCAAGCTTTGGCGCATAATTTTCAAGTGATGCGCACTCTTCTTGGTCCCCAAATGGAAATCATGGCGGTAGTCAAGGCCAATGCTTATGGATGCGGCGCGCTGGAGGTTAGCCGTGTATTCATTGAGCAGGGGGCAGCTTATTTGGGGGTGGCCACTTTAGATGAAGCGCTCGAGATACGCCAGGAATTTAAAACAATCCCCATTCTGATATTGGGCTTCACTCCCGATCACATGGCAGAGAGCCTGATTAAGGCCAATATCACCCAGACCTTGTTTTCTCAGAAACAAGCGTGTCATTTCTCTGATATGGCGCTCAAATTAGGGCGCAAACTCAAGGTTCATATCAAGGTCGACACAGGCATGAGTCGTTTGGGTTATTTTCCAACCCCTAAGAATGCGCGCATCATCGCTAAGATCGCACAACTTGAGGGCTTAGAAGTGGAGGGTATTTTCACGCACCATAGCAATGCCGATGCGCTCTATCATAATTACGCCCAGCAGCAGGCTGTACGCTTTGTAGACTTTCTAGCCCGTCTTGAGCGCGTGGGACTAGAATTTAAGTATAAGCACATGGCCAATAGTGCAGCTGCTATCTGCCTACCCTCTTTTGGTATGAACTTGGTACGCATTGGTTTAGCACTCTATGGCCTGCATCCCTCTATTTACACAGAGCATGCCCTGCAACAACGCCATTTGGCTTTGCGCCATGTGCTCACGCTCAAAGCGCACATTGTTTCTTTGAAGAGCATTCCTGCGGGAAGATTGGTAGGTTATGGGGAAGATTATTATTGCATCAAGAAGACGCGCGTAGGTGTCTTGCCTTTGGGCTATGGAGATGGATTTTCCAAAATCTTAGGCAACAAAGCTTGGGGGCTCTTACATGGACAAAAAGTACCTGTCATTGGGGGAGTGTGTATGGATCAATGTTTTATCAAACTCGATTCCATGCGTGCGCAAGAGGGAGATGAAGTGGTGCTCCTGGGGGATCCGCTGAGTGGAGCCATGGGTGCGGGAGATATTGCTAAAATCTTGGGGATTATCAATTATGAAGCCATCACCATGCTCACCAAGCGCCTGCCTCGTGTGTATTACACCTAGTTGGTCTTCTAAGACATGGAGATTTTCTAATCTAGCTACGGGAGGTCTACAATCCTGGACACAACTTTAGAAGATATTTTGACCCAGCTTTATGATAAAAAAAGTCTGACAGAGGCGCAGATTGTGAGACTCTTTGAGGCGATAACGCAGGGGAGTTTAAGCGCAGTGAAGATGGGGGCAGCTCTCATCGCACTCAAAATGAAACCAGAAAGTGTACATGAGATCGCTAGCGCTGTGCGCTTTTGTCTACGCCTACATTCCCAGCAGAGCACACTTTTGTGTTATGACAATTGTGGCACAGGAGGTGATGGAGCTAACACCATCAATGTGAGCACTATTAGCGCATTAGTGTGTGCTTCTATGGGCATTCCTATGGCCAAGCATGGCAATAAAAGTAGCTCACATGCTGGAGGGAGTGCGGATTTACTCGAATTCTTAGGTGTGAATACCAACATGGACTTTAAGCAGGCTCTAGCTTGCTTGCAACACACTAACTTCACCTTTCTATTTGCCCCTCTTTACTATCCTCACTTCGCCCGCGTGGCTCCAGTGCGTAAAGAACTCAAAACCCGCACCATCTTTAATCTCATTGGACCACTCATCAACCCCCTAGCTCCCAAAGCCCAGTTGCTAGGAGTTTACGATCCCAAATTCTGTTTACCCATGGCAGATGTGCTTTTGGACTTGGGCGTAGCACGCGCGTTAGTGGTGCACGGAAGGGGCTTGGATGAAATTGCTCTCCATGGAGAAACTCTTGTCTGTGAATTACAAGATCAAGAAATCCGACAATATAGGCTAAATCCTAGAGATTTGGGTTTACCCTCCTACACTTTGGAACAATTGCACTCTGAAAGCATAGAAACTAGCGCGCGCGCCTGCTTAGACCTCTTACAAGGACGAGGTTCTGAGGCACACCAAGCTAGCGTTGCGGCCAATAGCGCAGGGGTGCTCTACCTAGCGGGCAAGGTCACAAATTTCAAAGAAGGGGTTGAGATGACCTTAGCGCATTTAAAGAGCGCACAGGCTTATACACATCTGCAACACATCATTAAGAGCAGCCATGTCTAAGTATTTACAAGATATTCTCGCGCATAAACCCCAAGAGATCGCCCTTTTAGAAAAAATCTACACTTTGCCCAGCAACTTGCCCCTCAGTCTTCGAGATTTTAAACAAGCCCTTTTAGAAAAGCGCACTAGCTTTATTTTAGAGTGCAAGAAAGCTTCGCCTTCTAAGGGACTGATCCGTGCAGACTTTAATTTGAAGCAGATTGTCAAAGTCTATAATAAATTCGCCACCTGCATTTCCGTACTCACTGACATGGCGTATTTCAAAGGCTCCTATGAAAATTTGCGCTTTGTGTCTGAGCACACCTGCAAACCTGTCCTATGTAAGGATTTTATTATTACGCCATTCCAGGTCAAATTAGCAAGGCACATGGGGGCAGACGCAATTTTACTCATGCTTAGCGCCCTAGATGACACACAATACCACAAACTTGCCACTCTAGCACACTCTTTAAATATGGCGGTGCTGTGTGAAGTGAGCAATGCCCAAGAAGTGTACAGGGCATTAGGATTGGGCGCGCAGATCATTGGCATTAATAATCGCAATCTACACACCTTACAGGTAGATTTAAACACCACGCACACCTTACGCGCGCTCATTCCTGAAGAGCATGTGGTGGTGAGCGAATCAGGCTTACACACGCATGCTCAAGTGAAATCCCTCGCGCCCAAAGTGCATGGTTTCTTAATAGGTAGTGCATTAATGGGCCAATCTAATCTACACCAAGCATGCGTAGAGCTCATCTATGGTCCCCATAAACTCTGCGGACTCACACGACTTAAAGATGCTAAACGCGCCTATAAAGCCCATTTTCTTTATGGAGGTTTGATCTTTTACCCAAATTCACCCCGCTATATCACGCCTCAAAAAGCTCTTAGATTAGTGCGCAAAGTGCCTGGACTTAAATTTGTAGGGGTTTTTGTAGACCAAGACATTGCTAGCATCATCCATATCACGCAACGCTTACGCCTAAGCGCGCTCCAGCTCCATGGCAATTATAGTGTAGAGCAGATTGGCGCACTCAGGCGCTTTTTAGATTGCGCTATTTGGCAAGTGAGAAGTGTTGATCCGCAGGCGTGCACGCTAGAGAATTGGGAGAATAATGGTGCGGACCTTATCCTATTTGATAGCAAAGGGGCACAAGCAGGGGGCAATGGAGTGAGCTTTGCGTGGGAACTCTTAAGCGCGTGTCAAGAACCCTTCATGTTAGCAGGAGGAATTGGAGTGCACAATCTTAAAGCCGCTCTGAGTGCGGGCGCGCTGGGCTTGGACATCAATTCCGGGGCAGAAAGAGCCCCAGGCAAAAAGAGCTACGCCAAAATCCAAGAGCTCGCCCAGCTTTTGAGAGATTTAACCTAAACAACGGCCCAATACACCACGCATAGCTAAAGTTAAGGGTTTTAGCGCACGATCACTTCGTAGCTCAAACCTTGTTTAGTGAGTTCTTCTAAAAAGGGATCGGGATCGAGCTGTTCCAGATTGAACACTCCCTTAGAATTCGCCCCTCCCCAAATGCCTTTGCAAATCATCATGGCCCCCACCACAGCAGGCACACCAGTGGTGTAGCTAATGGCTTGCGAACCCACTTCTTCATAACACTTTTGATGGTCACAGACATTGTAAATGTAGAGTTTTTTCTCCTGCTTATTTTGGCTACCATGGATGTAGCAACCAATATTGGTTTTACCCGTCGTCTTGCCCGCAAGACTGGCTGGATCGGGCAAAAGTTGTTTTAGTACCTGAATAGGCACGACCTGGGCGCGTCCTCCCTGTGCTGTGGGTACCTCCACGGGGTCGATATTGAGCATACCCACGTTGGCCAAACAACGCATATGATTTAAGTAATTCTCTGAAAAGGTCATGAAGAAACGAATCCGTTTCAGACCCTTGATGTGCTTGACCAAGGACTCCAATTCTTCATGGTAGAGCAGGTAAGAATCGCGCTCGCCAATCCCTGGATATGCCCATGTTTGCTTGATTTCCAGAGGTTTGGTTTCCACCCATGCGCCATTTTCGTAGTAACGCCCCAGCGCACTTACCTCTCTTAAATTGATTTCAGGGTTAAAATTGGTCGCAAAGGGATAGGGATGGTTGCCCGCATTGCAGTCTAAAATATCGATGTTATAAATCTCGTCAAAATGGTGTTTTTGAGCGTAGGCGCAAAAGACATTGGTAACTCCCGGATCAAAGCCACTCCCCAGTAAACCAAAAATCTGGGCTTCCTTGTAGGCCTTATCAAAAGCCCATTGTTCCTTATACTCAAATTTAGCCACATCAGGGTGCTCGTAGTTGGCAGTGTCCAGGTAATTGGTTTTGGTTTCCAAGCAAGCCTGCATAATCGCTAAATCCTGATAAGGTAGAGCGACATTGATCACCACTTTAGGGCGGTATTTTTCTATAAGGGCTATTAATTCTGGCACATTATCCGCATTGACCTGCTCACAAACCACCTCGCCAAAATTTCTCGCCTTGATATCCTTAGCGATCTGTTGACACTTGGAGAGAGTGCGGCTAGCCAACACCACTTGGCTAAAAACTTGGCGGTTTTGGCACAGCTTATGGGCAACTACGTTACCAACTCCCCCAGCCCCAATTTGCAAGACAACGGACATCTCTTCCCTTTTATAATAACACGATGATATATGCTATTATAGGCTAAATATTTTAACGCTTCAATTAAACGGGGTTGCTGATGCAAACGATCACTCTTGATATTTACGGGACTTTAGTGTGCATGGTGGGGGTGTTGTTGTTAGGGCGTTGGATCATCTCCAAAGTTAAGTTCTTGCGCGATTATGACATCCCCGAGCCCGTGGTGGGAGGGGTGTTGGTGGCCCTGGCGATCATGATTGCTCATAAATTTTACGATTTTAAGTTAGTCCTCGATTCGGGGCTGAAAACCCCCTTGATGCTCATTTTCTTTATCACCATTGGATTGAGTGCGGATTTTGCTTCCTTGAAAAAAGGGGGAAAAATGTTGGGCATTTTTGTAGCAGTGGTGGGGGTGTTTGTGGTGATTCAAAATGCCGTAGGGGTAGGGATTGCTAGTCTGATTGGGGCTAATCCTTTGATGGGGCTTTTAGGAGGTTCGATCTCCTTGATTGGAGGGCATGGCACTAGCGCGGCATGGTCAGATGTTTTTGTTAAAACCCCCTATAATTTTGCAGAAAGCTTAGAAGTGTCCATCACCTGCGCGACCTTTGGCCTGGTGAGTGGGGGGCTCATTGGGGGACCTGTAGCGCGCTATCTCATCAAGAAATACAAGTTAGAACCCAGTCAGCAAGACAAAGAACGCATGGAACAAGAACCTCCCAGTGCTTTTGAAACTCCTAAAAAAGAGCGCCTCATCACCGCGAGCAGTTTTGTAGAGAGTCTGGCCCTAGTGAGTATTGCCCTATTGGTGGGCACTTTGATCTCTAAAATGGCGCATGTTAAGGTGGGCGGAGTTACTTTACCCACCTTTGTGTGGTGTTTGTTTGTGGGGGTCGTGTTGCGCAATATGCTTTCTTATTTTAAAATCCACAAGGTTTTTGATCGCGAGGTGAGTGTGATTGGGAATGTGAGCTTGAATCTCTTTTTGGCCTACGCCTTGATGAGTATTGATTTAGTCAAACTCGCTCATTTAGCTTTGCCCATTATCATCATTTTGAGTGTGCAGGTGGTAGTGATGATTCTTTATAGCATTTTTATTACCTTTAGAGCTTGCGGTAAAAACTACGATGCGGCGGTCTTAAGTGCCGGGCACTGCGGCTTTGGCTTGGGTGCAACGCCAACCGCCATGGTGAACATGCAAACCATCACCACCCACTATGGACATAGCCATGTCGCCTTCCTAGTCGTGCCCTTAGTGGGGGCATTTTTTGTGGATATCATTAACGCCGTGGTGATCAAGAGCTTTTTAGCTCTGCCTTTTTTTCATTAAAGGTGAGCCTTGTTTTCTCTTTTAATGCATGCTTGCGTAAAGAGGGCGTGGGAGGTACAAACTTTGGCCTTGCCTAATCCCAGTGTGGCGTGTATGGTGTTAGATCAAAACTTCCAGCTTTTAAGTCTGCAAACCCATGTCAAAGCCCACACCCCTCATGCCGAAGTGCACGCCCTAAGAGAAGCTTTTAATGCCCTTTCTCCCACCCCCTTCCCTAAAGACATCGACCCCCTAGACAAGAAAGCCAATTACAACTTTCTAGCCCACAATCATAATGATCTCTTTGAAGGGTGCACCATTCTAGTAACCCTAGAACCCTGCAACCACTTTGGCAAAACCCCTCCCTGCGCAGCATTGCTATGCGCGCTCAAGCCTAAGCGCGTGGTTGTGGGTGCGCGCGAACAACACCTCCAAGCGATGGGTGGACTAAAACGCTTACAAGAAGCAGGGATTGAAGTCATGGTGCTAGACTTACCCGCTTGCTACGATTTGCTCTACCCTTTTAAATGCCTCTCTACTAAGGGGGTGTTCAACCTCTTTAAGATTGCCACAAGGTTAGATGGAAATTATCAAGGTAAGATTTCAGGGGACAAAAGCCTAGCCTTCACACACAACCAACGCGGGGTCGCCCAAACTCTTATTATCTCAGGGCAGAGCGCGCGCACCGATCGCCCCCTGCTCGATCACCGCTTCGCTGATCCACTTTATCAAGAACGCCTTTGCGATGTAGCGATTTTGAGCCGTAACCCCATCATCGATCGCACTCTACCTCTTTTTAGTGTGCCCGGGCGTGAAGTCCATCTATGCACTCGCGTGCAGGATTTACCCCTGCATATCAGCTTTAACATCATTGAGGGAGGGTGGCACTTGCTGGCCAGCCTGCAAGATCACATTGATATGCTCTTAACCCACACCAATGCTTCCCTAGAGCCCCACCACCCTATCCCCCACCACGCACAGGCCCACTTCACCCCCCGACACGCCCAGATTTTAGATCACGACTTGCTCACATGGCACTCTTGCGGCTCTACCAACCCTTAGGGGGGTATGCCTACAATAGCGACAGCCTCTTTTTAGCCCATTTCGCCCGCCCCTTTATCAAAAAACGCGCTAAACTCTTAGATGTGGGTGCGGGCTGTGGGGTGGTGGGTTTGCTCTGCGCTAGAGAATGGGGCAACCCCCTAGATTTGATCGAGGTCGATCCCAATCTGGCTTTTTTTGCCCAGCAAAATAGCATCCATGTCTCCCATGCACGCGTGATCTGTGATAATTTTTTACATGCCAACCTTGAAACTTATGATTGCATTCTCTCCAATCCTCCCTACTATCACCTCAACAGCCCCCAAAGCTCCAACCCCCAAATTGCCCGCGCCACCAACCAAAGCTTTTTACCCTTAAGCGCGCTGTGTGCCAAGGCTTACAGCCTTCTAAAACCCCATGGTTATTTTATTCTCTGCTACCATGCTAATTTAGCAGATACTCTACTTTTTCATCTGCAAAACGCCAAACTTAACCCCGTGTGCATGCGCTTCGTGCATCCCTTTAAACACAAAAAAGCCACTCTTGTACTCTGTTGTGCGCGCAAGAGCTCTAAAAGCCTGCTAGAAGTCCAACCTCCACTCATCACGCATAACTCCAAAGATCAGCGCGATGTAACTCCTGAGGTGGCCAGTATTTATGCCCATGCCCAGACCTACAGCATTAAGGCAACACTTGGGTAAAATTCCCTGCGCGCATTGTCAATTACTCTACCCCCCCCACGCCCTCAAAAAAGCCCCCGAGCAGGACCTCTATTTTTGCTGTGCAGGGTGTGAGAGCGTGTATTTTTTACTGCATTCTTTAGAATTGGAGAACTTCTATGATAAATTAGGGGATAAGACCCTCCAGCCTATCTCAGAGCCACAAAGCCCCATCTCTACTCACTATGACACTTCCCAATTCTTAGAGGCCTTTAGCACCCCCACCAAAGAGGGACTAGAGGTGGCGCTTATTTTAGAAAATATCCATTGTGCGGCGTGTATTTGGCTCATCGAACATGTACTTTTAAAACAAGAAGGGGTTAATAAGGTGCAGGTTAATTACACCACACACAGGGCTTATATTGACTTTGACCCCCAGAATATCCCCCTCTCAAAAGTATTGAGTACCATTGAGACCATTGGGTATCGTGCGCGCGTCTTTGATCCCAAAATCGAGAGCGGAGGCAAAAAAGCGCATTATCACCACTATGTGGCTTTGGTGGTGGGCATTTTCTCTACCATGAATGTGATGTGGATTGCCATTGCCAATTATGCGGGTTATTTTTCGGGGATGGACGCTAACATGAGCTTTAAGCTCAATATCGCCTCGTGGGTTTTGAGTAGTCTAACCCTCTTTATCACGGGAGCAGCATTTTTAAAGGGGGCGTTTTACGGGCTCAAAAACGGCTTTTTTGGCATGGATTTGAGCGTGAGTCTAGGCGCACTCACAACCTATCTTTATTCGATTTATGCCACTTTCCATGCCCAAGAACCCTATTTTGAATCGGTGAGCATGATCATCACCTTAGTTTTCATCTCTAAATTCTTAGAGCTCAAGGCCAAGATACGGGCGAATACCCTGCTAGATAGCTTGCAAGGCGCACTGCCTTCCCAAGTGTTACTCTTGCGCGAGACAGAGGGGGGAGTAGAGCGCGTGCTAGTTTCTCCGACCGAGGTAAAAATTGGGGATCGCATCGAGGTTTTGAGTGGGGAGTGTGTCGCCTCAGATGGAGAGCTAGAGAGCGCACACGCACAGGTGAATAGTCAAATTGTCAATGGAGAGATCACCCCCTTAGACTTACACGCCGGGCAGAGCGTGCTCTCGGGCTATAGCAATGTAGGAGCGAGTTTTGTCTACCGCGTGCGCACCCCTTTTAAGCAATCCTTTCTAAGTCAAATGGTGCGCTTGGTTCAAAAGAGTTTCACCCAAAAGCCCCAAATCCAAATGCAGGCAGACAAACTTGCCCACCGCTTCACCCAAATCGTGCTGTTCATCACTTTAGTCAGTTTGCTAGGCTGGGGATTCTTGGGTGGGGTGTGGGAGCGCGCGCTAGTGATTAGTGTGAGTGTGCTCATCATCGCCTGCCCATGCGCCTTTGCCCTAGCTACCCCGATTGCTCTTGTCTTAGCGACTAATCAGGCTTTTAAGAAGGGGATTTTATGCAAACAGGCCGCTAGCCTAGAAACTCTGGCTAAAGTGCAAAAACTCTTTGTGGACAAAACCGGCACGCTCACTATGCCCACTCTCCAAGTACAAGATTATAAAGTTTATAGGGACTACAACCCTCATTGGCTCTTAAGTCTAGTCGTGCACAACCCCCACCCTGTCTCTAAGGGAGTGAGTGTGTGGACACAAGAAAACTTTAACACCCAAGCTAGCACACCCTTAGATTCTCTAACCCAAGAGGTAGGGGGATTGAGGGGGGAAATTGGCGGGCATATCTTACTGGGGGGGAGTGTGGAGTATTTACGCGCGCAGGGAGTAGAGATTGCGGAGCAATCTCAAGAAAGCCACTTTGCCTACAGCGAAGATGGAGAGATTAAAGCCCTCTTTAACTTGCACGCCCCCCTAAAGCCAGACAGCGTGCAGAGTGTGCGCGCCTTGCAAGAAATGGGGCTAGAAATAGAAATTTTAAGTGGGGATTCTAGCGTGCAGGTGCATCACATTGCCCAAAGCTTGGGCATTGCCTGCCATGCCCCCCTAAGCCCGGAGCAGAAATTGACCCATATCCAAGGGGCTTTAGCACGGGGAGAAATGATTGCGATGGTAGGCGATGGGATGAATGACGCGCCCTCTCTGGCGCAAAGTCAGGTTTCTTTGTGTATGTGTGAGGGGCATGATTTGAGCCTGCTACATAGCGATGTGATTTTGCTCAATACCTCTTTTAAAAGCGTGCTGAATGCTTTTGTCATCGCCAAACAAGCCCACCAGCGCGTGCGCCAAAACCTGCTCATCAGCACGCTCTACAACGCTTTACTCATTCCCTGCGCGGTGTGTGGGTTCATTAACCCCCCCTTAGCTGCCCTAAGCATGAGCCTAAGTTCTCTGTTAGTGGTGGGGAATAGTTTTAGGTTGCGGGGTTAAAATTAATAGCTAGCCGATCTCCACATGAAGCCATTTAAATTCGCCGTAAGTCCCACGAATCTTGTTTTCTAGGCAACTAAAATCCCAACATTCATTTTTAAAATTGCCCAGTAAGCATCCTGTGCTGAATTTATGGCAATTTAGTTCAGAATTATCAATAGCAATCCAAGCGTATTCTTTGCCTCTTGCCTTACTCCTTGCACTTTCAACAGCTGTTTTAGCTCTTTGAGCTACTTGTTCTGAACCAAGCGAATTACCATCTTTACCGCAGGCAATATAAATTTTTCCACCCTCTTTGAGCTTCCCCTCTCTTTCATCTTCTAAGCGTGTCAAAAAGTGGCGGGGATGGGCATATCTAATGTAAGCCTTGCCATCCTTGTTAGTTACTTCTGCGATGAGATTATCCCCAACGTAAATACCCGAATGTGCAACCCAAAAGCGTATATCACAATACAAAACAGCTCCGAGTTTAGCATACCTTTCTAAGCTTGTAATTTTTGCCATTAGAAAACTCCTTTTACATATTTTTCCTCATCCACTAATACCAATTCTCAAGATTGTGGATTGTGCATATTCTCTCTTCAAATAATTTAAATAAAATGTCTCTTTAAATCCGACCCATCAAAAGTCCTCGTATGCCACATAGAGGCTGATTTTTCGAAGCACTGCTTAAACTTAATATCATCTTTTGGTACGCCTTGTCCGCTATAGTGCATCTACCCTAATAGATAGTAAGCTTCCGCAGTTTGAGTATCCTCCTGCTAAATTGCTTCTTGCAAATACTCTAGAGCCTTAGCGCAATCACCATGTTTGCGGGTTTATTTGGCAATTTGGCATGGTGTTGCTTCTTTGCCTTGTTTTATTCCATTAAGTTGTCCAAGCAGGTTAAGCAGATTTGATAACGCAGTATACGCATGTGAATCGCCCATATCTTCCGCTTTTTGAAAATACTCTATAGCCATTTGGTAGTACTCACTATCTTGAGCCTCCCTGGCAGTAGATTATACCTTGCAAAGTCATCACTCTGAGGTGCGAAAAACCCTGACATTCTATTGAACATCAGGGATTGATCCATAGCTCTAAAACGACAAGACCTTGATATTTTGATTACTGCCCTCAAAGCTGCGGATGAAGATGATGTTATTGGTATTATTGCAAACTTGATTATCCTGTTTGCGCATGTTGGCATTACATGTGGTTAATGTGAACCGCTTGCTCCAAGTATCGATGCTGACACTGAAACTGCTTGCTCTTGCACTCTTGTTTTCCAAGCTTGCTACCCAAACTGTGTTAGGAAAAATCGTGGAGCTACGGGTATCAGCTGCGGTGGTGGCTTTGTTGGTAGCATGCATGATAGACCCGGCTAAACCCGCTGCTAAACCTCCATAACCTGGAGCCATCTCCCCTGCTGTTTTTAACGCAACTTCTGTACCCGTTTTTAAGATAGCCGATGTGATCGCACGAGTCTTAATGGCAGGCAAGGTTTTTTGATACTCCGCTTGCACCACACCATCAAAATGAGATAGGATTTCAAAGCGCTGATTCTTGCCCCCTGTGGAGAGCTCAAAATTAGTGTGGAAATTTTTCCCCTGTTTCAAGAGAGGTAGAGCGTAATTGAATGTGGCATTTTTATACTCTTCCAAAGTGGGCTGTGCACCATCCTCTATAATTACCCAGGTCATCTTATCTGTGGAATGTTTTTCAAAGCGCTTGATATCCTGAGCGATGAGAGGGGCTTTGCTGATAGCATAGGCTTCTTTAAGACTATCCACACTTTTACCATGATCCCCATTCACCCCATAGAATAAGCCGGCAACATAGCTCACCAAGGGGTTGATGAAGCCATCATAAGCTTCTAGTTGCTTGAGATTGGAGTAACGGCTGCTCAACTGCCGATCGAACTCAGACAAACTGGCCGTCATGCTTTGCAACTTACCCGCATCCTTTTGCTTAGCATCTGCATTCATTTTGTCTAAATGTTTTTGGATTTCCTTGGTGTAAACTTCCTTAACACGGCGCTGGCGATCCAAAGTGCGGTTAAATTCCACCCTAGCATCTTGGAGATTTCCCATAAACGCGTAGTCTAGGGCCATGTAGTAATTGGTCAATTCCCATTCATACATATGCCCTTCATAGGGAATATTGGTCGCGCTTCCATAAGTAGCCGCTCCCAACTTTGCAATGCCCTTTTCTAAACTTCTGTAGTGGGTGTCAAAGACTTTATTGGCCTGATCTAAGACTTCTAAAGACCCCTTGTAATTCCCCATCATAAACTCGTTCACCCCATCTTGCAATTGCCATAGGGGTGTGTTTAATTGCTTAGTGTCCTTAGCTATGATGTCCTTAGCATATTTATCGGCTTGCTGGTTCTGCTTGGCGTAATAGCTGGCATGGAAACGCGGTAACTGATCGCGACTCTGCGTGTGCGCACAGCCCAATAAGAGTGCGCCTAAAGCCATACACCCATAAATCCCAACCCGTGTCTTCATAAACACTCCTCACATGATTTGAAGCTGCGAGTATAGCTAAAATAAGAAACATTTAATCCAATAAAAGTTGCGATATGTTTTGGCGCAGGGCGAGCAGGGGTTCAGAGCCATAGGCAAGTGCTTTGAGGCAAAGACTGCGGTATTCTTGGGGCAGGCGAGAGGGCAAAGCACTAAGCCCGCCATTGAGTCTAGACTCTTCTAAGAGGGTTTGAATCGCCCCTTGTTGTAGGCGCTTGGTAAAAATAACCATGTTGAGATAGTGGGTATAGCGATCGAACATGCACGGGTTGGTTAAATCCATGCGCGCGGGGTCTAAGATAGTGTTGTCTACAAAGAGGAGTTGGGAATTGTAGGAGTCTTGATAGCAAATCTCAAGTGTGGAGTGAATTTTATTAAAGGCGAAGGCTTCCCCATGTGCGATGCGTCCTGCAGCCATGATCTCGCTGTAGAGTAGCTCAGAGTTGGGGCGTAGCACGATCCGGGTGTGGTTTTTAAAATGCGCGTTGGCAAAGGGAATGATGGGCAGGGGGGAAAAATCCAAAAGTGCGTTTTCCTCAACCACCACATGTGTATCACGGCTGGCATAGCCATCTTCGGTATCAAAGATTTTCTCAAAGCTTTGGGAAGAGAGTTTGAGTTGGCAACCTTTGCCTATTTCAATCTGAATATCCTGCGCATCTCCTTTGAGCATGCCTGCTCCCACGACCAAGAGCATGATCTCATCCAAAGAATCCTTTTCATGGAAAGGGGGCATGAGCTTAAAGGGGGGAGTGAAATGGTTATCAGCGATCACGCACCGCCCATGCGCCCCAATAGCCGTCCTCAAATACAGCTTAGAGGCTTGGGCGTAGGTAGTCTTGTGTTCCATTACTCTTCTAAAAGCGCGTATTTTTTGATCCAGCCAATTACAGAATCCAAGCCCTCTTTAGAGCGGATATTAGTAAATAAAAAGGGCTTCTCACCGCGCATTTTCTTAGAATCGCGATCCATCACGCCCAAATCTGCCCCCACATAGGGAGCCAGATCGATCTTGTTGATAATGAGCAAATCTGAGCGTGTGATACCTGGACCCCCTTTGCGTGGGATTTTATCCCCCTCAGCCACATCGATCACAAAGATGGTGAAATCGGCTAGTTCGGGATTAAAAGTGGTGGAGAGATTGTCTCCCCCACTCTCAATAAACATGAGTTCAATATCGGGGAATTTAGCATGCAATTCCTCTACCGCCTCTAAATTCATAGACGCGTCCTCTCTAATAGCCGTGTGCGGACACCCTCCTGTTTCTACCCCAATAATGCGTTCTCTAGGCATGACCGAATTTTTACATAAAAACTCGGCATCCTCTTTAGTGTAGATATCATTAGTGATCACTCCAATACTGTATTCTTGGCTCATCGCGCGGGTGAGCGCTTCGATCAACGCTGTTTTACCACTGCCCACAGGCCCACAAACCCCTATTTTAACCATAATTGTCCTTTCTTGGTAGTATTAAGACATGTAAAGTCTGGAGTATAAATGTTCGTGTTGCATCGCTTTGATGTCGTTATGAATGCTTGCTGCACATAAATACGACTCGTCCAACTCTTCTAGCTTTTGCAAAATTTCTACAAAGCTCGCTTGCAAGGCTAGCAAAATGCGTTGCCCGTCATTTTGGGCTAGAGGGATTGTTTTTACGCAGTTGATGACCGCATTAGAGCTTTGCGCATAAAGATAATGTTTTAGAGCTATCTCCAAATCTAAATCAAAGCAGGCACAAAAAACTCCATAAGCAGTGGCATGTGTAGGGATAGTGCTCGCTTGGGAGTAGGTATTAAAGAAAGCATGGGGAGGTAGATCTAGTGCCATGAGAGTTTTTAAAAAACGGCTCCCTAGCTTTTGATTTGCGCTGCGTAATTCTAGGGGCGGGGTGGCTAGTGCGATACGCTCTTCTATGTCTAACAAAGATTGGAGCGCGTTTTGTTTGGCATAGGTGTAGGCTAATTTTAGACTAAGTAAATCGCTATAAAGAAATTGTGTGCTGAGGAATGCGCGCATATAGGCCAGTGCACTTGCCTTGTCAAAAACCTCTTTGTGCTGGATATAGGTTTCTAGCCCAAAAGAATGGGTGTAGCTGCCAATGGGAAACATGGCATCGTTGATTTGGAGAAGTAGAAAATCTGTTTGCATGTTTATCTTTTAATAATAACGAGCTGATCGCTATCTTGGAATTTCAAAGGTGCGCTCACACCCAGCGGATCGGCATGGGGTGCGCTCACGCTTATGCGCCTAGAGCCGTCCAATTTGCTTTTTAAAACCTCATACCTTGCCCCCAGTTTTTCAAAGAGAACTTGTAGGGGTTTCTCAAATGGGGTTTCAAAACTCAAATCTTGCTCGCCATAGTAAAGAGAGGCGTGGCGATTGCCCACCTCATAGCAAATCCTAGCCACTTGCGCATAATCGCGCGCGTAGACACAAATCACTTCAGTAGGCAGAATATTCACGCTCACAACGCGATCTATATCTTCAAATAAAATATCTCCATCGCACAAACCCATCAAGGGAGATTTGTCAAGCTTGAGAGCGATCTCCACCCCCGCGCGTGATACCCAACGCCCCATCCTCTTTTGGGTATCAAACCATTCCAAATCGATATAGTCTAGCTCTTTGGAGCTAGGATGTCTATGCACATTCCCCAAAATGGCTTGCGCGCGGATCATTTTATACCCAATGTTGGATGAAGAGCAACCAAGCGGGAATCCAAGCGGTAACTATCCCCTCGATAATAGCAAGCCATGGAACGAATTTGCCCAAGCTTTTACCCAAAGCGCATTCAATCCAGCCAGTGAACCAAAGCACACCCCAAGCTAACCAAATAATGGCCCACCAATCCCCCTCGGTGATTCCTAAAACTTTATGAGTCACCAGGGTATCGCTATAATGTGAGAGAACAGCCGCAGGAATGGTGTTGATGGCAACAAAAAGACAATACCACCCATAGGGTTTCCAATCCAAGTTATAAATATTGTTGATAGCTGCATACAAGTAGGTGAAACCGAACAATAACCCAGTTGCAGGAGCATAGAAGTTAATCAAATGGTGCGATACTTGGGCTACATCTTCGCTACCCACTACAGGCGCAGTGGGGTGGAAAGTCGCATAGGCAATAAACACAATATTACATATGATCGAGAGCCCACCCACAAAAAAGTTCATCACGGCCTTGCTCTTGGGGTCCGACCCAATCAATCCGCACACACCATTGCTAATCAACACGATCGCAACATACAACAACACTAGACCTAACATTACCATCCTTTTGGCAAAGATTTGAGAGTTTTAGTGCAGGCAAAAACCCGAAAAAAAACAACTCTTGCGTCCATTATAAACCAGCAAAGTAAATCAATGACCCCCTCAAATCCTGCCCCTCCCTCTGTATAAATCCCCCTCCTTGAGCGGTTTAAAACAGATTATAGAGCTGCGCTAAACTCAATTCATCGGCCGCTTTAGAGGTTACCTCTTTGCCATCTACTTTCACTTTATAGGTTTCAGGATTAACCTCGATGTGCGCGGTAACATCGTTGAATTTGAGATCCTTTTTGGTGATATTGCGGCAGTTTTTCACTGGCAATACGACGCGATCCAACCCTAGTTCTTCTTTAATGCCTGCCTTATAAGCTGCTTGGGACACGAAAGTGATGTTCGTGTCAAATTTGTTTTTGCCATGGTGGCCAAACATTTCGCGGTAATAGACGGGTTGAGGAGTGGGGATAGAGGCATTGGCATCGCCCATTTGAGAGAGCGCGATAAAGCCACCTTTAATAATCATGTTGGGTTTAATCCCAAAGAACGCGGGGCTCCAAAGCACGAGATCGGCGTATTTGCCCACTTCCACAGAGCCTACATAGTCAGAAATACCATGCGCGATAGCGGGGTTGATAGTGTATTTGGAAATGTAGCGTTTGATACGGAAATTATCATTATCGCCCTTTTCCTCTTTCAAGCGACCAAATTCTTTTTTGTTCTTATCCGCTGTCTGCCAAGTGCGCGTAATGACCTCGCCTACGCGTCCCATAGCTTGAGAGTCAGAGCTAGTGATAGAGAAAATCCCCATGTCATGGAGCTGATCTTCAGCGGCAATAGTCTGGGGGCGAATCCTTGAATCGGCGAACTGCACATCTTCTTTAATGCTTTTATCCAAGTGGTGGCATACCATTAACATGTCCATGTGTTCGGCTTCGGTGTTTTTGGTAAAAGGAATGGTAGGGTTAGTGGAGGCGGGCAAAATGTTAAATTCCCCTGCCATTTTAATGACATCTGGAGCATGTCCTCCCCCTGCGCCCTCAGTGTGAAAGGTGTGGATGGTGCGCCCAGCAATGGCTTCTAGGGTGTCTTCCACACAACCGGCTTCATTGAGGGTATCGGTGTGGATAGCCACTTGTACATCGTATTCATCGGCAACATTCAAGCAGTGATGGATGGCTGCGGGCGTGCTACCCCAGTCTTCGTGAATTTTAAAGCCAATGGCACCTGCCTCGATCTGATCGCGCAAGGAGGGCTCGTAAGAGACATTTCCCTTAGCCAAAAAGCCTAGATTCATGGCGTATTCTTCAGCTGCGCGGAGCATGCTTTTAAGATTGCCACGCCCGGGAGTGATGGTGGTCGCATTGGTGCCATCAGCTGGACCTGTGCCTCCCCCAATCATAGTAGTAACCCCACTAGCAAAAGCGGTAGGGATTTGTTGGGGAGAGATAAAGTGAATGTGCGTGTCAATCCCACCCGCTGTAACAATCAGTCCTTCAGCAGCCAACGCTTCCGTAGCAGGGCCCACGCAAAGATTGTTATCTACGCCATCTTGCATGTCCTTATTGCCTGCTTTACCAATGCCTGCAATTTTGCCATCTTTAATTCCAATGTCGGCTTTGTAAATACCGGTATAGTCCACGATCAAAGCATTGGTGAGCACCAAGTCCAACTCATAAGAGCTGGGGCTGTTGGTTTGACTCATCCCATCGCGGATAGTCTTACCGCCTCCAAATTTGATCTCTTCGCCATAAGTGGTGCAATCGTGTTCCACCTCTAAAATCAAGTTGGTATCGCCTAGTCTGACACGATCTCCAGTGGTGGGACCATACATAGATACATATTCTTTTCGTGAAATCTTTTTCATGCTTTCTCCTCTATTGTTTACTTTTAGTCGCTTCACAGCAGGCAGGCACAGACCCAAAGCCTTTTTCTTTAGCGCGTTTCAAGCCCAATTTTTTGCCATCGGCATCGGCTTGACGATCCACCAAAGAGTTAAAGCCATAGACGCGTTTATTCCCGCCAATGTCGATCAACTCGACAGTCTTTTTTTCACCCGGTTCAAAGCGCACAGCTGTCCCTGAAGCGATGTCTAGGCGTTTGCCAAAAGCTTTTTCGCGATCGAAGTTCAAGAGTTTGTTGACTTCAAAGAAATGGAAGTGTGATCCCACCTGCACAGGACGATCACCTTTGTTTTCCACTTCTAGGGTAATGGCTTCCTTGTCGGCGTTAATGGTAATGTCTTCATCTTTTAAGAAGACTTCGCCTGGGGCTAACTTGCCATTGTCTTCTACGGGAGTGTGGATGGTAACAAGTTTGGTGCCATCGGGGAAGTTAGCTTCAATCCCCACCTCGTGAATCATGTGTGCTACGCCATCCATCACATCTTCTTTTTTTAGCCAAGTCCTGCCTTCTTGCATCAAATCTGCCACGCTTTTATTGCCATCACGCGCTTTTTCCATTACACGCGCACTGATGAGTGCCACCGCTTCGGTATAATTGAGTTTCACGCCACGCGCCAAGCGTTCTTCTGCTAATCTGCCCGCATAGTGGAGCATTAATTTGTCTAGCTCTTTGGGGGTTAGTTTCATCCTAAACTCCTTATTGAATTTCTATTGGTAGCCCAAGCTATCAACAAGGCGGATTGTAGTCTAAAATTTTCTAATTTTTGTTAACATTTTTAAACGACTAGATAATATTATTTATTCTTTGTTTATCTTACGAAGAAGTGGCGGAGAGAAAGGGATTCGAACCCTTGAAGGCTTGCACCTTACACGCGTTCCAGGCGTGCTCCTTCAACCACTCGGACATCTCTCCAAAGCGCGCATTCTAGCACGATCTAGCTTAAGCGTGTGTGAGCCACTCTTTAAAAATCACTCCATCTAGGCGCATGTGCAGGGCTTGGGTGATCTCCTCTTGAGTGCTAATAGGGGCGAGAATCTTAGAATCCAAAAGGTAATCATTGGCCACGCTTTGGAAGTCTTGGGCTTGCATAGGGGCGATGATGTAGGCAGGCGTGAAGTTGATCATTAAGGCAAGCTCATAGGCATTAGACACGACCACCGCGTATTTCACTCGCTCTGTAGTGCAATGCTCAGCAAGCTCGCAAGCGTTTTCTAAATGAGCATGGAAATATACAATAGTGTCGTTAGTGCTATGGGTGATCTCATTGAAGGTGGTAATAGCTTTGAATATAGGGCATGGAATTTTTGGATGTCCAAAAATCAGCATTAGTCCCCCTTTTGTAAGCAGTGTTGGCTACAAAAAACACGCCCTCGAGCAATAATCGCCTCTTGACTAGAAACATAGGTTTTACAAACCACGCATTCGACCAGGTTTTCTACTCCATCTTGTTTTTTAGAGGATTTGGAGAATTTGGAAACCTTAGAGATGAGGTAAATAATCCAACCGATTAACAATAGCGCAATTAAAAATCTCATATTTCATTCCTTTTGGCGATAAAAATACACTCGTTTACCATAGTAAAAACGCTCACTAGACAAACATGTGATCTCTTGTTCCAGCAAACTCCCCTTATAGAATAAGAAATGCCCCCCCGACTCTAAAAAGGGCGTGCAAAGTGTGATGAGCTCTTGTGTGCCCATCAATGCCCTAGAAGTGATGAGCTCCACAGACATGGGGAGCAATTCTTGGATACGCGCGCGTTTGAGCGTGATATTCTCTAAGCCCAAGGCCATTTTGACATGGTGAAGAAAGGCAATTTTTTTAGCATTGGGCTCTACAAGAAAAAAATGCGCGTGAGGGCAATAAATGGCTAGAGGAATGGCAGGAAAGCCTGCTCCGCTCCCTATGTCTAAACAAGTTTTAAAAGGCCGGATAAAATCCAACACCCGCACACTATCCACAATTTGGGCTTGAATCTGGGTTAAATCCTTTGCCCCACTTAAGGCGTGGATACGATTCCACTCTAGTAATAGCACGCCAAAGTGATCCAGTAAAGCTTGATTCATAAAATGAGCATTCCATCGCCATAGGAATAAAAGCGATACTTGTGTTCTATGGCGATTTTGTAGAGCTCTAAACATGTTTGCAAACCCACCATGGAAGCCACTAGCATGATCAAAGTGGATTTAGGCAGATGAAAATTTGTTAACAAGGCTTGAGCGTGGGTAACGGGGTTACCTGGATGCAAAAACAAATCACAAGGTTTAAGTGCCTCCCCACGCTTATAATGCTCCACTCCTCTAAGGGCTGTTGTGCCCACACACAGAATATAGGGCGCACGATCTAAAGCCCGTTGTGTTTCTTCAGGGATAAACAACGCCTCAGAATGCATGGGATGTTCTCTAATGTCGGCACACTCCACACCTACAAAGGTGCCCGCTCCCACATGCAAGGTCAAAAAGGCGTGTTGGAAATGGGCTAAAAGGTGTTCTTTGGCGCGTTCTGAAAAATGCAGCGAGGCGGTGGGGGCAGCAATGGCTCCGGGATGCTTGGCAAAGACGCTTTGATAAGTTTGTATGTCTGTGGGTGTGTCGGCGCGCTTGAGATAGGGTGGGATGGGCATATGTCCTAGAAGTTCGAGCATGTTTAACACCTTTTCCCATTTTAGGGGTTTTTGGTGGTGGTGAAAACACACTTGGCGCAAATTAGAGGGAGGGGTGAGCACTTCACAAGAATACCCCTGCCCCAAATCAATCATGCTCCCTTGAGAAATCCGTCCCTTGATTTGGGCGTTAAAGTAGCAGAGATTATGGGGGTTGTGTATCAAGAGTTCTACCCTGCCCCCGCTAGCTTTGTATCCGTAGAGGCGCGCCTTGATGACTTTAGTGTCGTTGAGTACTACGAGTGCGTTTTGGGGAAAGAAGTCAAAGACATGGGCAAAAGAGCTATGAGTGATGCGTCCAGTAGCGCGCTCATACACCAAAAGTTTGGCTTGCTCTGGGGGCAGCAGAGGAGTGGAGGCGATGTATTCAGGAGGCAAGTCATAATGGTAACTGGAGAGCAAAAACTCTGGAGGAATGCTAGTCATTGAGTTTCTTTAGGAGCTGGATTGACAATTTTAGCAATCAAAATGGAGAGGCCATACAAACCGATCAAGGGCAAAGCCATGCAGATTTGACTCATCACATCGGGGGGAGTGATGATGGCGGCGATAATGAAAATTACTACAATCGCGTATTTAAAATAGGCTTTGAGAGTTGCGTCTGTAATCAAGCCCATTTTAGCCAGGAAGAAAGCCAAGACGGGCAACTCAAACGCCACGCCAAAGCCTAAAATCAGTCGTGTAAAAAAACTCACATAGCTAGAGGCCGAAATATTGGCTTCAAAAACCGCACTTCCAAAGTTAGCTAAATAGTGAATCACAAAGGGGAAAACGACATAGTAAGCAAAGCATGCACCTATGACAAACATCGCTGTACCAGAGAAGACAAAGGGAAGAGCCATCTTTTTTTCATGCTTATAAAGTCCGGGGGCGACAAAAAGCCAAAGTTGCCAAAAAATGATGGGCATGGCCAGTGCCAAAGAGGCTAAAAAACTCACCTTGATTGCCACCATCACCCCCTCAATGGGGGAGATTTGGATCAATTTGCCCGCATAAGAGGCTCTGATCCATGCAAAGATATGATCCCAAAAATTGAAACAGAGAATGAACGCTCCCACTAACACCGCGATACAAATCAGCAAACGCTTACGCAATTCCTCAAGATGAGGCTTTAAGTCTTCAAACATCTAATTTCTTTGGGGGTTTTTCTAGGCTCACTTTGGGAGGGGGGGGTTCATCGGCCTGCACCTCGCCAGATAGTGCGTCTAGGGGATTGGCATGTGCGATGCTGGTTTTGAGATCATCTTGCACTTGTTGGAGGTCTTTAAGCTCTTTATGGAAAGTATTTTCTAATTTGTGCTGCTCTTCCTCAAAGAGCTTTTTATACCCCAAACTCTCCTGTCTTAAGTTTTCTATGCGTAACTCTTGATCTAAGGTCTCTTTAGCGTCGTTGAGTGTTTTTTTTACCGCCTTGAAAAAACGCGCCAAATCCACCACTGCCTGGGGAAATTTCTCCGGCCCTAGGAAGATAATGGCAACCGCTAAGATCACCATAAGTTCAAAAAAACCTATTCCAAACATGCGCGCATTATAGCCTGCTAGTCTTAATACTTTCATAAGTTAATCTTTATTATAATGAAGCTGTTTACTCTTTTTGTAGTTTGACACTCACATCTGCATGATTAGGATCTTTCTATGGAAAAACCCAATAAACCCGCCAAAAACTCCTCAAAAACTACTTTTCAAGAAGAACTTGAACAAATCTTTAAGGAATCTGAAAAAGATATTTCTTACGAACGCCTCTTGGATGTGTTTCAAAAAATTCCTACCTCTTCTCAGGTTAAGAAAATTAGAGAACTCGCTCTCAAATACGGTAAATGCTTTGTGCATTCTTCGGAGTGTGCCCTTACTTCGCTCTCCATGGAGCGCAAAACTCCACGCAAAAAATCCAAAGCTCTTGAGGAAGACACCGATGAAGGGTTGGACTTTATCAAGGAAAAAGAACTCACAGAATGGTCTAGGAGTGATAGCCCTGTGCGCATGTATTTGCGCGAAATGGGTGAGATTCCCTTACTTAGCAAAGAAGAAGAGGTAGAACTCAGTAAACAGATTAAATTGGGAGAGAATATCATCCTGGATGCGATCTGCTCTGTGCCCTATTTGATCGATTTCATCTATAACTACAAAGACGCGCTGATTAACCGCGAGAGACGCGTCAAAGAACTTTTCAGGAACTTCGATGACGATGAAGCGGGCACTAAAAAAGAAGAAGAAGGCGAGTTGGAAGATGAAGACGAGGACACCATCGAGGTAAAGAAGAATCTTTCAGAAAAGGATCGCAAGCGCGTGGAGAAAGTCATTGAAAGTTTTAAGGCTTTGAGCAAGGCTAAAAAAGAGTGGCTTAAAGCACTCAACACCCCCGCTCAAGAGGATGAACTGCTACACGCCCTCACTCTAGCCTACAAACGCCGGGTGCTGAAAGAAAAACTCTACGATTTGGGTCCCACCAGTAAGCTCATCGGGGAGCTTGTTAAGGCTATGGAAACCTCTCTCAAAAGTGGAGATGGATTTGAAAAAGAATTAAAACGCTTGGAGTATAGGCTATCTTTGTTCAACGAGGCTTTGATCGAGAATCACAAGAATATCTTGAAGAATATCACGCACATGAGCAAGGAGGAGATTGCGGCCATGATCCCAGAAGCCACCAT
Organism: Helicobacter salomonis; assembly: GCF_017979425.1. GTDB lineage: Bacteria > Campylobacterota > Campylobacteria > Campylobacterales > Helicobacteraceae > Helicobacter > Helicobacter salomonis. The sequence goes on from NZ_JAERIS010000002.1 coordinate 73,284, forward strand.
GATTGGCAGCTACATGGAGATCAGAAAGCTTTTCCAAACCAAGGAAGCTAGCGAGGATGGCTTTGATTTAGAGCCGGGCAAACTCAAAGAGATTTTAGAGCAAATCAAACGCGGGAAACTCATTTCTGACAAGGCTAAGAATAAAATGGCGCGCTCCAATTTACGCCTTGTGGTGAGCATTGCCAAGCGTTATACTTCCCGTGGTCTGCCTTTCTTGGATTTGATTCAAGAGGGTAACATCGGGTTGATGAAGGCAGTAGATAAATTCGAACATGAGAAGAATTACCGCTTTTCGACCTATGCTACTTGGTGGATCAAACAAGCCATTAGTCGTGCAATCGCCGATCAAGCCCGCACAATTCGCATCCCTATCCACATGATCGATACCATCAACCGCATCAACAAGGTGATGCGTAAGTATGTGCAAGAAAATGGCAAAGAGCCTGATTTGGACTTGGTGGCTAAGGAAGTGGGTTTACCCTTGGATAAGGTAAAAAATGTCATCAAGATCACCAAAGAACCTATTAGTCTAGAGTCCCCTGTGGGCAATGACGACGATGGCAAATTTGGGGATTTTGTGGAGAATGATAAGGTCGTGGGTTCTATGGAACATATCATGCGCGAGGACTTGAAAGCCCAGATTGATGGGGTGCTGGATCAGCTCAACGAGCGCGAGAAGTCTGTGATTCGCATGCGTTTTGGTTTGCTTGAAGATGAAAGCGATCGTACGCTAGAAGAGATTGGCAAAGAGCTCAATGTAACGCGGGAACGGGTGCGTCAAATTGAGAGTAGCGCGATCAAAAAATTGCGTAGCCCGCAGTATGGTCGCTTACTCCGCAGTTATTTGCGCATATGAAACCTAAAAGTCTCTTGTTTTTGTGCTTGGGTAATATCTGTCGCTCCATGTTGGCACGCGGGATTGCCCAGCACCTCATCGCAGCACAAAATCTTAGTGTGTGCGTAGATGGTGCGGGAATCTCCGCATTTCACCAGGGTGAATCGGCTCACCCCCCCATTATCCAACTAGCCCAGCAGCATGGAATCGATCTCACACCTTTCAGAAGTAAGCCCATTACCCAAGAATTAGCCAATGACTTCGACTGGATTGTGGCCATGGATTCTAGCAATGTGCAAGCCCTCAAGGGTTTAGGTATCACCCACTCCCATATCTACAAGTTGGGTGATTTTGGTTTAAAGGGGGTAGATGTTCCCGATCCTTACACTTTCACCCGTGTTCAAGACTTAGAACGCGTTTACTCCCTCATCGAGCAGGGCGTAAGGGAGTTGTTAACACATTGCCATGTTTAGGATTTTATTACTTGGTCTGATCGTGTTGGGCTTACACGCTGAGGACACACTTTTAGACCTCAAGCTTCCCCAAGAAGCACGTTACTATCTTCCCAAGCGTTCCCCACCCATTCCAGACAGGGCCAAACTCAAAAATGCGTATTTGGAGCAGTGGTATGCTCCTTGGACGCGCATGGAGGTTATGCGCGATTTCAATGAAGTTTTTTGGATGCAGGACCTCTTCAAAGCGCAAGGCTATGATGAATATCTGCGCCCTAATAATCCAAAAACACTCGATGCACTTTGGGCGAGCATGGAAACCGCACACTATCCCAGTGTTGCACTCAAAGCCATTATCATAGAAGATGCCAATGTGCGCGCAGCCCCTACAGATAAACCTTATTACATCAACAAAACCGGAGCTCCCTTTGATCGTTGGCAAAATTCACTGATTTTTGCGGGCACACCTGTGCTCATCACTCATTACAACACAGACAAGAGCTATGCGCATATCCAGAGCAGTTTTGTCTATGGCTGGGTTAAAGTTGCCCATCTAGCTTTAGTCAAACCGCACACCATGCAAAAACTTATGGGTCTTAAAAATTACATCACCCCACTTCAAGATAAAGTCCCCCTCTATAATCACGGCCAACAGCCATTTGCTTACGCCCACATGGGAGAGATTTTGGCTAAAGTACCCGGAAGGAGCCACCAGGTCTACACCTATGCCAAGGATTCACGCGGGTTTGCCAAACTCGTCCCCACCCCAATTCAGCCACAATATTTTACAAATTTTCCTCGCCCTTTGAGCGCGCGCGTGATGGCGGCTGTTATTGACACCATGCTAGGCCAGCCCTATGGTTGGGGTGGATCAGAACAGAAGCGTGATTGTTCAGCTTTCACTAGAGATAGTTTTGCGAGTTTTGGCATTTTATTACCTCGAAACTCGCTGGCTCAAGTGCGCTATGCTAATAACATGGTCGATCTAAGCTCTATGTCAGCTCTGGAAAAAGAGGCTTATATCATCAAGCATGCCACTCCTTTTGCAACCATCCTCTGGCTTAGAGGACATATCATGCTCTATTTGGGCACCCATGCACATAAAGCCATCGTGGCGCATAATATCTGGGCAATTTCAGTAGGTGAATCTGCTACGCGCACTTATAATATTGGCAGGGCTGTGATCACTACTTTGGAGCTAGGCAAAGAGAACAAAAATGCCTCTTCCAAAACGAGATTGCTCATCGATCGCGTGGAGGCGATGTCAGATCTTTACGAATACAGTTTAAAGTTAGCCGCACATTAATTGTGTTACAATCCGCATTTTTAAACAAAGTTAAAGGGAATTCATGAAGCGTGATTTTGATGTGGTGATTGTGGGGGGTGGGGTTTCTGGCTGTGCCCTGCTGTGGACCTTGAGTCAGTATACGGATTTAAAAAAAATTGCCCTCGTGGAAAGAGAGAAAAATTTGGCTAAAGTGAGCTCTAACGCAAAGGCCAATTCTCAGACAATCCACGATGGAGCCATTGAAACCAACTACACCGCTCAGAAGGCCAGAAAAGTCAAGTTCGCAGCTGAGAAGATTCGCCGTTATGCCCTGAATAAAAATCTTCAAAACAAAGTTATTTTCGAAATGCAGAAGATGGCCATTGGAGTAGGGGATAAGGAATGCGCTTTCATTACCAAACGGCATGAGGAATTTCAAGAAATTTACCCCGGTCTGACTTTCTTTGATAAGGCTAAACTCAAAGAGATTGAACCTAAGATCATCTTAGAAGAGCATGGCCTGGATCGCCCCGATAATGTCGTGGGTAGCGGCTTTGAGAGTTATTGGTGTGGGATGAATTTTGAGTTATTGAGTGAGAATTTTGTAGAAGAGGCTATGGCTCTCAATTCTAGCAACCATGTTTTTTTCAACTTTAAGGTGGGCAGAATCGAGCCTTGCATGGATGAATGGGCCGTGATTTCGACGGAAGGCGATGAGATTTATGCAAAATTTGTCCTTGTGAATGCGGGGTCGTATTCGCTACCCTTAGCCCAATCCATGGGTTATGGCTTGGATTTGGGGTGTTTGCCCGTGGCAGGAAGCTTTTACTTTGTTCCTAATTTACTACGGGGCAAAGTTTACACCGTACAAAACCCCAAACTCCCCTTTGCCGCTTTACATGGCGATCCAGATGTGTGGATCAAGGGAAAAACCCGTCTAGGGCCTACTGCTCTAGCCATGCCCAAGTTGGAACGCCACAAGACTTCCTGCCTAAGGGGTATTAGTTGGGAACTTATTAAGATGGATTGCAATACAGATGTGGCGAGCATTGTCTTTGATCTGTTCACAGAAAGAGATATTAGGAATTACGTATTTAAAAACATGGTCTTTGAGCTTCCCTACATCGGCAAACGGAAATTTCTAAAAGATGCCCGCAAAATTATTCCCTCACTCTCCCTAAGCGATCTGCAATATGCCGCTGGTTTTGGGGAGGTGCGTCCACAGGTGTTGGATCGCACTAAAAAGAAGCTAGAGCTAGGAGAGAGAAAGATTGTTACGCATAAAGGGGTAACTTTCAACATGACCCCCTCTCCGGGTGCCACTAGCTGTTTAGAAAATGCTCTCAAGGATGCCAAAGAGATCACGCAGTATTTGGGTGCTCATTTAGACCTTGAGCGTTTTTATGAAGAACTCTCTCCTGAGGAGTTAGGCTAGGGTTAATGCAGGTGGTGTTGCTCATGATCTAAAAGCCACGCCTTGATTTTCACACCACCCCCATAACCCCCCAGCTCGCCATTGGCACGCACGACGCGGTGACAAGGAACCACAATAGGGCAGGGGTTGGCATGGTTGGCATTGCCTAGCGCGCGGTAGGCTTTAGGTTTAGCAATCTGGGCGGCAATTTGGGCGTAACTGCGGGTTTGCGCGTAGGGGATGCTTTGTAGTGCCTGCCAAACTTGTTTTTGAAAAGATGAGCCTATAAGGTCTAAGGGTAAGTCAAAGCGATAGAGAGTGCCCCTAAAGTAATTCTCTAGGGCCTTGATCGCAGCATGCATGGTATCTGTAAGAGGGTCGTTTTCACCCGGAGTATGTGTAAAATCTATGGCCTGCAAGCCTAGCGCGCTGGTGCGCAGGTGCAAATAGGGCACTGGAAAACTCTTGGGAGTTTTAAAAAAGTGTTGGCAATTCATAGCCCCATTTTAAAGGGGTTTAAAATGTTGTTGGGATCAAACGCGCTTTTAATGCGCCTAAACAATCCCATTTCCTCAGGAGTGAAGGCTAGAGGCATAAATTTTGCCTTAGACAAACCAATGCCATGCTCCCCGCTTAGTGTGCCCCCTAAAGCAATTGCGCTTTTAAAAATCTCCTCCATGGCTTGTTGCCCCTTTTCTAGCTGTGTATCGGGGTCTTCAAGCATGATATTGACATGCACATTCCCATCGCCGGTGTGCCCAAAACAAGGAATGGGCAAGTCATAGGTTTGACTGATGCGCTCTACTTCCTGCAAAAGGGCGGGTAAACTAGCCCGTGGCACGGTTACATCTTCGTTGAGCTTTTTCTTGCCATAAATGCTAATGCTTTGGGAGGCGTTACGGCGCGCAAACCATAAATCTTCTTCTTGTTGGGCATCTTGAGCTACGCAAAAATCCACACAGCCATTTTCTCTAAAGTGTTTTTCAATTTGGGTCAGTTGCCATGTAATCTGCTCGGGCACGCTCCCATCCACTTGCGTGATGAGAATCGCACCCGCTTCCATTGGCAAGCCCTTGCAAAAGCGTTGCTCCACCGCTCGGATACTCAGGTTGTCCAAAAATTCCATTGCCACCGGGGTGACCCCGCTAGCCATGCTCTTGTACACTGCCTCCATCGCATCTTGAATGCTAGCAAACACCCCCATGGCTGATTGTTTAAGTTTGGGTTTGGCTAGAAGTTTCAGGGTAATTTCTGTAATCACAGCTAAACAGCCCTCAGAGGCGATCAAAATCCCAGCTACATTGAAACCGGCAACATCTTTAATTGTTTTCTTGCCCGCCCTAATCACATCGCCATTAGGCAAGACCGCACGCAAGGCCATCACATAATCTTTAGTGATGCCATATTTGGCTGCGCGCATTCCTCCGGCGTTTTCACTCACATTACCCCCTAGAGTGCTTTGATCCTGACTAGCCGGATCGGGGGGGTAAAATAACCCTCTCTTCTCTACTTCGTTTTGAAAATGCTTATTAATTACTCCGGGTTGCACGCGCGCAATCAGATTTTTTTCATCAATTTCTAAAATCTGATCTAAATGCTTCTCTAGGCTCAAAACTAGTCCCCCATGCGCGCTCAATGCTCCCCCCGTGAAGCCACTCCCTGCCCCCCGTGGCACAATGATGATTTTATGCTCGTTGCAATAAGCTAAAATTTGGCACACATCTTCTTCATGTCTGGGAAAAATCACTCCATCGGGTAAGTAGCGCTCCCTAGTAGCATCATAGGCATAGGCTTGGAGATGGGCGGGGTCTATGTAAAAATTATCCTCACCTACAAGTTGGCTCAAATACCGGGTATGGGTAGCTTCTAGCATACTCACTCCTTGTGTTGGCTTTGCTCTTCTTGAAGTTTTTCCTCCTCTTTGGCGCGTTTTTTAGCCTCTTTAGCTTCCCTCTTTTTGGCCCGCTCTTCCGCTTTTTCGGCCTTAATTCGCGCTTTGCGCGCTTTTTTCTCCTCAATCGCCTCTTCTTTCTTTTTTTCCTGACTGGAGGCATCTAGGGATTTTTCTTCCAAGCGCTCCTGCGGAGATTCTTCAGGAGCAACTAGTTCATCTGCTTTGAGCTCTTGCTCTAATTCTCTCTTCAAAGCCTTTTTTTCCTCAGCGCTTTTGGCCTTTTTCATGTCCTCTTTGAATTCGAATTTATCCTCTTTTTCGCGCGCTTTAGCCAAGTTTTTTTGCGCTTCTTGTTTGAGCAAATTGTCGTAGAAAGAAAAATAATGCTTAGCCTTTCCTCCACCAAAGAATTTTCCCAAGGTACCCTTGTCTATCCCCTCTACCCGAGAGTAAAATGGAGTGCTACTACGGGTGGCTTGCGATGTGTCTAAATGTTGACTCTCTAGAATGGCAAAACTTTGGCAGTCCAGAATATTTAAATGTTCCGTGCTTACAATGTAGAGTAGACCTGCGCTGTAGATGTCACAGGCTCTTCTTAAGTTCCGCGCGTTTGGATCAAAACCATTCAAAAATGCCACTAACAGATCTGAATTGATGAACTCAACATCCTTGTAATTGTCTTTAATCTGATCATACAGTTGCGCATCTGGTGCGATGAGAAAGGCTTGGTGGTTGAACTCTCTAAAGATGGCTAAATAACCCTTTTTGGGCTCCATTCTAGGCGTGGGCAGATGGCGCTGCTTCATCACGCTGTAGGGACTATACTTGCCCACAGCTACCCCATCATGGACGCGCACCACTTCTATCTGTGCGACGATGACATTATAATCTGTGAGTTTAGCTAAAATATACCCACTCTCTCCCACCTTTAAGTCGTAAGCCTGAAAACGCACGAGCTTTTTGAGCTTATCTACAGCATCAATATTGATTTTGAGAGCGGCACTCCACTCTTGGGCTCCAAGTATCCCTGTCATTACCAGACAAAATACCACCCACAAGCGTCTAATCATGACAATCATCCTTTATTTTTTCAACACTCCAATTTAAGGCATAGCCCAACCCTATCGTTTTGGGGATGTGTGTATCTGCCACAAAGCTACGCACTTGCTCGTATGGGATGTGCACAATTTCAATGCACTCTCCCTCCACACCTCCACCTGCATGGCGTTGGTTGGCTTGGCGGATACGCGCAAAAAACATACTCTGCTTACTTCCACTAATGCCAGTGGCCGAGTGAAAAACTCCAATGGATTCCAACATATCTGGCGTGATGGCATAACCGCACTCTTCTAAGACTTCTTCACACGCAATTTGTTTTAAAGTTTTGTGAGGTTTATCCACAAGTCCCGCGCACAGCTCATACATGTAGCCATCCATATCTTCACCCCTACATAGATGTGCATTCACGTATACGGCGGGTCTAAATTGCTTCACAACTACATAATGCCGCAACTCTACATGGTAGAGCAATACGGCAACACTGTCGTGCACATGAATCATATCCCAACGCTTATGTACCCCGTTTTCTTCATAGAGAACGCTCTGAGGTCGGATATAGGGTGAGTGTGCACACTCCACAACCTGAATGCTGGAATAACGCACCATCAGTAAGTAATCTTGAGAGTTTCTTGTTGCGCGTATTCAAAGGATCGTGTATCTCTGATGACATCCTGATAAGGACGGATGAAGCGCGCGAAGTGTTCCTTATCCTTGCCACTGAGTTGGTTTTTAGCGGTGCGGATACGCCCTAGGGGATCAATAGGGCGATCATTTTTGTAAACTCCAAAATGCAGATGTGGTCCTGTACTCAAACCCGTGCTACCCACTTTGCCAATCAGTTGACCTCTCTTAACATAGCCGTGTAATTTCAAACCTGGTGCGAATGCGCTCAAATGCGCATAGAGCAGACGCAACTCCTTGCCGTATTTGATTTCAATCGTTCTGCCATACCCTCCCCTATAACCCATGAAAGTTATATTCCCCTCTGTTGCCGCGTGAACAGCCGTGCCAAATTTGGCCGCATAATCCACACCATAGTGAGGACGCATTTGTTTCAAGATAGGGTGCATGCGCCCATGAGAAAATTTGGAAGAAATTCTGGAATAACGCACGGGGGTTTCTAAAAAAAATTCCATAATCTCTTTACCTTGCGCATCGTAATACTTCCCTTCATAAGCAAAAACATAATGAGGTCTTCGCGCTGTCTCCAGCATACTCGCCTGGATATTGGGGAAACCAAAAGGGCGATCTAAACGATGCTTCCTTGTATAGATCACGATGAGCTGATCACCTTTGATCACGGCGCGTCTGAAGTCGATTGTTTTCTTGTAAATATCCACAAATTCCTGAGCAAGTCTAGCATTTCCTGTAACTCTCAAAATATCCTTGTAGGGGGATTTTTGCACACGCAAGCTCAAAGTCTTTTGCACACTATTGAAAACGATAGGAATAAAATCGATGCGATAGCGTTTTTCTTCTTTAGATAGGCGCAACTGTACGGTTTCACTCACAGGAATCAGGGCCTGTAAAAGGACACCTTGATCATCTCTCAAAGTGTAGTAGGACACACCTGCACGAATCTCCGCACCCAATTCTTTATCTTGGAGCGTCAAATCGTAGTAAACCCTGGAATCGATGCCATTTTTATCCAGGAAACCTAGTAGTGTCGCACCTTTATCCCATGCCAAGCGTTCCCCAATTGCCCCATAGCTACACGCTAGGCACGCCAACCATGTCCAAATCAGTCGAACCATCATTCTCCCTTAAAATACGCGTAAACTCACCATTATAGTCTATAATAGCTTATACGAATTCTATTCCTATGGAGGATCTATGAAAAACTCTATCCTTGAGCTTTGGTTGGTGCCCACCATCGTTTTTTTAGTTTTCTGTGGCGTGCTATTCTCCCTTTTGGTTTTTGCTTTTAAATCTTCTGGTACGAATTTTCAAGATAGTGGGGAAAAAAGACGCCCCGCCACTGCGACTGAATTGCGCAAAGAATTGGAAAAACACATGCAGTGACTATAAAATTTACGCAGTCGGTCGATATGGTAGAAAAATTCTTGAAAGGATAGACCATGGTTAAATCTGTTGGTAGCCACGCTTCTTTCAATTCTTTCTCTCATGTCAATCATAGCGGTGTGCGTGCTTCTCAGCAGAGCGCTAAACACCATGCCGAACAAGTGGCTGCTACAGACAAGGTGGCCCAAATCAAAAAGTCTCTTGAAGCGGGGCATTACAAGGTAGATTTGGAGAATACCTCGCATAAAATGGCACAAACTTTGCTTGGCTAGGGCGATACTGACGCTCTAAGGCTTCTTGGGCGCTTGGTATGAGATTGCGCCTTAGGAGCTCGCATGCTTTCTACTTATCTCCAGCAGTCCTTAGAGGATTTGCAAACCCTAATCGATTTAACTTTACAAGACCTCGAAGATGTCAGACTTGCTAAACACGAGGCGATTTTCGCGCGCAATACTCAAAAACAAGAGCGTGTCAAGTCTTTTGAGAGTTGTAAAGCCCTCTTCGATCAGGGCATGCTTGACTTGATGGAAAAAAATCCCAGCACACCTCTCACAGAGCTCTTGGATGATGCCAGTAATGCATGCTTGAAAGATATGCGCGCACATTTAGAACATCTTAAAGAGCTCAATGCGGATTATGCGCGAGTTGTGTTTGCGGTATCCGAGTTTTATTCTTCGCTGTTACAGCAGATCGTCCCCCATGAAAGTACGGGTTACTACAATCAGCGCACCGTAAGCAGTAGTTTTCTGCAAGTGCAGGCTTAAAGGATCAGCATGGGCGGTATCCTCTCTTCCCTCAATACTTCGTATACCGGGTTGCAAGCCCATCAGGTGATGGTGGATGTAACGGGTAATAATATCTCCAACGCCAATGATGAGTTTTACAGCCGCCAGCGTGTGATTGCACGCCCTCAAAATAGTCTTGCTTACACTGATCGCAATGTGAATATGGGCGTGAATGTGGAAACTATCCAGCGCGTGCATGATGAGTTTGTCTTTGCACGCTATGCCAGAGCTAATCAAGAACATGCTTTCTATAGCACCCAATTTGATAATTTGCGCGAAGCGTCCTCCTACTTTTCAGATATGGAAGAAGTGGGAATCCATAACGATTTACAAGAATATTTCAATGCCTGGAAAGATTTAGCCAAGAATGCTAAAGACCCCGCTACCAAGCAAGCCCTAGCCCAGAAGACCCAGACTCTCACGCGCAATATCCAGGATACCCGTGCGCGTTTGGTTACTTTGCAACACAAGGCAAGCCAAGAACTCATCAGTTCTGTCAAAGAGGTCAATCGCATTGGGGCAGAGATCGCCAATATCAACAAACATCTCAAAGAAATGGAAGACCCTAAAACTCTCAAACAGGCTAATGAGCTCAGGGATAAGCGCGATGCCTTAGAATTTCATCTCAAAGAACTCATCGGGGGGAATGTGTCTAAAATGCATGTGCAAACTAATTCGGCTAATGACATCAAGGTGGCGGATTTTGACGATGGGTATGTGTTGAATATAGGCTATGGCTTTAACATCGTGGATGGGGCCATCTTTCACCCATTGGTGGTGGAAAATAGCGACAATAAAAATCAGCTCGCCCAAATTTACTTTAGAGGGGATGATTTCAAAGTGCTCAATATCACCGATAAAATCGATCAGGGCAAGGTAGGCGCGCTCATGGGGATTTACAATGATGGTTCGCATGGCACTACTAAGGGCAAGTTGCAGAATTATTTGGATGCACTGGATATCTTTGCCAAAGGTTTGATCGAATCCACAAACGCTATCTACGCCCAGAGCGCAGCCCACAGTGTTGAGGGCAAGATTGTGGAGTTTCAAGATCGCACCGCACTCAAAGATACCAATTACAATATCAAAGAGGGGAGCTTCGATGTGGTGGCCTACAATACAGATGGGCAGGTGTTAGCCAAGAGAACGATTCATATCACTCCTATTACCACTATGCAAGATGTGATCGCCCAAATCAATGCCAATACGGACGATAATCACGACAACAACACCATGAACGATTTTGACGATTACTTCATCGCACATTTTGACAACAAGGCTAAACAATTTAGTATCCAAGCTAAAAATCCCTCCCAAGGACTTTTTGTTTCAATTAAAGACCATGGGAGTAATTTCACAGGGGCTTTAGGACTTAATACTTTTTTTGAGGGGGATAGCGCGCGCAACATCGCGCTCAACACCACCTATAAGAAAGAACCCACTGCCCTGCGCCCTTGGTTAGCCCCCATCAATGGGAACTTTGATGTAGCAAACATGATGCAGCAGCTCCAATACGACAAGGTAGACTTCTACCACAATAAGCTCAACAATACACCCATGACCATCGAGGAGTCTTACCAGTTTGTGGCTGGCAAAATCCATACGGAAGCCGAGAAATCTCAGCGTGCGTTAGAAAGTAAGGAAGCCATTTTAGGTGTTGTCAAAAAAGAACACGATGCGATTTCTGGAGTGAATAGTGATGAGGAGATGGTCAATCTCATTAAATACCAGGGAGGCTATGCAGCTAACGCTAAGGTGATCACCGCCATCGATCGCATGATTGAAACCCTTCTAGGTATGAAGCAATGAAACACATTCCTGAGAGGAGTGACCTCCTAGCTGAGGTGTCTTAACAGGCACTAACACAAAAGACTTGTTGAGTACCCGCAGGATCGTTTCCCGCTGACCTACAGAATTAAACTCAAGCTCAACCACAAAGCCTAGACTGATTTTAAAAAAGCTTTTATTAAAGTAACTGCGACAATGCCTTACTTTAGCTGTGCCAGGCTTGTATAGCTGAGGATTAGTCAATGACAATGCTATTTGGTGGGTTACACAAATTGTATAATAAAGTAACATGTGCAACCATGACTTAAAAATCTAAGATATGTGCACCATGGTTTTTCACATAATCTATCACATAATCTATCACATAATCTATCACATAATCATAATGCTATTATATTATTCGAATACTCACTAGAATACGAAAAAAATAGACTTGTTCGTATTAACAAATACAGATACTATTGCTTTTTTAAGAGAGCCCATGTTAATATGCGGAGCTACGCCATACCATGGCATGGTCGTATATGCCCTGTTCATTTTGAGGTGAGCATGTTTGTTGTGATGTCTTTTAAAAAGAGTCTACTAATAAGTTTCTCTTTAGCTTTTCCGTTTCTGGGATCGTTGTTACACGCTCGCCTTATCTTTACTCCCAAAAGTAAAGTTGAGTTGCAACAGCTTTTAAAAGACCCTAATACTTCACTGTCACAGATTGACACACGCCATATTACAGATATGAGTTATCTTTTTTGCCTACAGACTCCTTTGGAGAAAAAAGGCATTTGCACACCCTATCGGGAAGATTTTAGCGGTATTGAAACATGGGATGTTAGCCGTGTGGAGAACATGGAGGGATTATTCATGAATCAAGTACGCTTCAACCATTCGTTAAGACGCTGGAATACAGCGCATGTTAAAAATTTCAGCTATATGTTCGCCAATGCCATCAATTTTAACCAGCCTTTAGCGCATTGGAATACCTCTAAAGGTGTAGATTTTAGTTACATGTTTGCTAATGCGACTAGTTTCAACCAACCTCTAAACGCATGGAACACTTCCAGTGGTGTAGATTTTAGTTACATGTTTTACCGCGCCAAGGCGTTTAACCAACCCCTAAATCGCTGGAATCGCTGGAATCGTGCCCACAAACCTCGTCAAAATTTCAGCTATATGTTCGCTGATGCCACACGCTTTGACCAAAATGTTAAGATGTGGAAAAATTTGGCACAGGCTAGGATTCAGGGCATGTTTCTAGGTACTCAGATCAAAAATACCTCAGGTGCCTCGCACATCCCCTCTAACCTTTTTACTTTTATACACTACCCCCAGACAAAACAAGAATTAATTAATCTTTTGCACGATCCAAATGTAGCACTAGAGACTATCAACACGGGGCTGATCGAAGATATGAGCTACTTGTTTTGTAATAAAGAAAATATTTATACAAGACTCCAACAACTCCCCATTAAGAGTGGCATTTTGTGGGAAGTGCAGGATAGTGAATACGCTAAAATTCTGGAGTTCTACAATCGTTGTCATACCCTGGAGGGGCGCACGGATTTAGAGGGTATCCAGACTTGGGATGTGAGCCATGTGAAGAACATGGAAGGGCTATTCATGGGCAGAGAGGTACAAGTTTCTTTAAACAATTGGGATACGGGCAGTGTAGAGAACATGAAGGCTATGTTTGCACTTGGATCATTCAACCGCCCCTTAGACGCATGGGAAATGCAGCATGTGAAAGATACCAGTTTCATGTTTTATGGATGCAAACACTTTAACCAAAATCTTAATGCATGGGATGTGAGTCATGTTGAAGACATGAGCTATATGTTCAGTCTGACCTATAATTTCAATGGCAATATCACGCACTGGAATCCAGTGAACGCAACTAACCTACAAGGCATGTTTAAATATGCCACTGCTTTTAATCAACCTATTGGGACATGGAATGTCAGCCATGTTACAAACATGTCCTATCTTTTCTATGGCTCTTTTGCTTTTAATCAGCCCTTGGACACGTGGGATACCGGCCATGTTACAAACATGCAGCAGATGTTTTTTTATGCTAAAAGTTTTAACCAAAAACTCTCAAGCTGGAATACTAAAAAGGTAGTCAACATGTATAAAATGTTCGCCTACACCCAAAGTTTTAACCAGGACCTTAGCAATTGGCATTTACACCAAGCCAATATCCGTTGCATGTTTTACCATGCTGTCGGAATGAAAATGCGCAATCAAGAAAGAGACCTTGATTGCACATAATTTTTCACTACCCCCACCCCTTCAGCCACTCTTAAGCTTTCCAGCTATATAATGCGCTTTTGCCTAAGCAAATGCGAATGGCTTGAAAGCCTCTTTAAGGGTGTCTTTGCAGGTTTGTATCTAAAAGCACCTCCTTAAAAGTGGTGTTGCTTGAGAGATGTTTGCTTAGTGTTTTTTGACTTATTATTGTCAATAGCCTATGTAAAGGTAAAAACTACAAAGCCAAAGAATTATACTCAATAAGGCGGTAGAAATCTTATCAAGGCAGTTTAGCGGATATGCTAACTGAAACAAACAAGATGTTAAGAGTGGATGGTGGATGCCTTGGGTAGTAGAGGCGATGAAGGACGCACTAGACTGCGATAAGCTGCGTGGAGCTGTCAAGAAGCGTTGAGGCGCAGATGTCCGAATGGGGCAACCCAACTTACAGCAATGTAAGTTACTCTATTATAGAGAGCGAACCTAGCGAAGTGAAACATCTCAGTAGCTAGAGGAAAAGAAATCAACGAGATTCCCTGAGTAGTGGCGAGCGAAAGGGGAAAAGGGCAAACCG
>NZ_JAERIS010000029.1 GCF_017979425.1 Helicobacter salomonis
GGGATTTGCGCAGGAGTGAATTTGGCGAAACTCTTGGGAAAGCGTTCTTTGTAGAGTAGATGACTGCCGATGAGATGGAAGGCAACCACATTTTTAGCCCCTAAATGGGGCAAAACACGCTTATTAAACACATCTAGCAAAGCTTGATCACCCGTGCTCCAAGAAGGAGTCCGAAAAATTTTTTCAAAACGGCGGGGTAGCAATTCGTAGGCATTGCTGGTACGGGCTTGGTCTTGGTTGTCCAGCCAAAAAGTCTTGTAACCCGCCCTCTTGAAAATATCTCCTAGATTCTTTTGTTCATACCAAGCTGTAGCGTGGTTTTCATAGTCGCTGTAATTCAAGAGAGTTTGGAAAACCCCATGAGTATTTGCAAAAGCTGAGATAATATTATCAAAGACAAACAAGTTTTGCGATCTCTCTCTCTCTCTCTCTACTAAACCACTAAAAAAAGGCGTGTTAGGCACAGAGTAGCCATAAACCCCCATGAAATTTCTAGACGCACTCTCGCCCACGATGAGTACCACATTATCCACGCTATCCCTATCTACTCTGAGATAATCCTTAGGATAGGGTTTATTGAGGCTAGCGTGCACCGCTTGCGCATCACTACCTATACCAAAATAGATCGCGCGCACCTCCTTGATTAAAGGCAGAGTGTCCCAAATTTCTGGGGGTGTCCAACCTGTCGCGCCTCTTTGGTGGAACAGATAAGCCGTGCGTCCCATGTGCGCGACCACACCCAAAATAAACATCCCTAAAAACAAAGCATGGAGCTTAGGGGGAAGACTCCACTTAAAACGCACAAAAGCCAAAAACAACGCACAAACGCCCCCCACGCCCAAAATCAGAAAACTATGGGAGAATACATGAGCGATCAAAAACGAGCGGACTTCCTGGACATTTGTGCCTAGTAGGGTTTCAATCAAAGCTTGGTTAATGTCCATGTTGAAAATGTAGCCCATAAAAAAGCGCAGAAAAGCCACTAAAAGGCTTAGAACTACGATAGTATTTTTTATCAAGTTGCTTAAACGCGTGGGCAAAAAGCTTAAAAGCGTATAGAGTGCGTAAAAAAACGCCCCACTATAGAAGGCAACTTTGAGCAAAGTTTTGGAAAGATAGCTTAAATGTGCATCAGGTGAAAACACAGACGCAAGCACAAAGCTCACCCAACAGAGCAAAAAGCGATTATCTAGGATCATCTTACCCACAAAATGCTTTCTCAATCGCATCGCAAAGTAGGTGGATGAGTAAAATATGCATCTCTTGGATACGCGGAGTGTCTGTGCTGGGCACAACTAGAAGGCAATCACACAGCGCGCGCATCTTGCCCCCCTGATGTCCGCTTAAGCCCAGAGTGCCTAAGCCCAATTCTTTGCCCCTTTGCAAGGCTAAAAGCACATTTTCAGAATTGCCGCTGGTGGAGATGCCCACCAAATAATCCCCCGGTTTGCCTAATGCCTCCACCTGACGCGCAAAGACCTTAGAATAACCATAATCATTAGCAATAGCTGTCAAAGCTGAAGTATCTGTGCTTAAAGCAATGGCAGGCAAACCTACGCGCTCTCTTTTATAACGCCCTGTGAGCTCGGCGGCAAAATGTTGTGCATCTGCCGCACTCCCCCCATTCCCACAGATTAAAATCTTATTACCCAGCCTTAAAGTTTCCACGAGTAAAAGCGCGGCTTCTTCGATGTCTTGGCTCAAGATTGCCAAAGTCTCTTGAGCAGTTTGAATATGGGCTAAGAATTCAGATTGGATGAAGTGTTGCATGAAAGTCCTTGAATTTTTTGAATAATACTACTGCTTGAATTGCCTTGCACGAAGTCGATTAAAACCACCTCTGGCACTAAATCGCTCCCTACAATTTCTTTATCTTTGTAATCGCTCCCCTTGACCAAAATATCGGGTTGAAGGGCTTTGATGAGTTCTAGGGGGGTGAGTTCTTCAAAGATGACGACAAAATCTACGCACTCTAAGCCCGCTAAAATAAAGGCGCGATCCTCTTGGGCTTGAATGGGACGCGTCGCCCCTTTGAGCGCACACACAGAAGAGTCGCTATTTAAGCCCACTACCAAAATATCCCCCAACTTTTTAGCCTCTTGCAGGTAATCTACATGTCCCCTATGCAAGAGATCAAAACACCCATTGGTGAAAACCACGCGTTTAGGGTGGCTGGCGCGTAAGATTTGGCTTAAGAGATGGCGATCTAGGATTTTTTGCCCTTGATGGTAGTGGCGTTGCCAAAATTCGAGCACTTCAGCATAAGTGGCATGCGCGCTCCCCACCTTGCCCACCACCACCGCCGCGCTCGCATTGGCAAAGGCGCATGCTTGGTGCAGATCAAAGCCTAAAGCCAAACAAAAAGCTAAAGCCGCGATCACGCTATCGCCCGCTCCGCTCACATCATAAACTTCTTTGGCAATGGTGGGGATTTTCACCATATTAGCCCGATCTAAAAATACCATGCCCGCTTCGCTTAGAGTGATAAGGGGAATGGTGATGTGGAATTGCGTTTTAAAATGCTCTAAAGCTTCTTGCAAATGCGCATCGTCCTGAATGTCTAAACCTGTGGCGATCTGGGCTTCTTTTTTGTTGGGGGTGATTAAAGTCGCATAGCTGTATTTAGAATAGTCTTTTCCCTTTGGATCACATAAAACGGGCTTATGAGCTTGGTTAGCAAGGGTGATCAAGGCTTGGCAAAGCCGCGCACCCACCACGCCCTTTTGATAATCTGAGATCACCAGTGCATCCGCATTTTCTAATAAAGCAGCAGCAGTGTCTAAAAGGGTTTTCTCCAATGTGGGGCTAATGGGGGCTCTACTTTCGCGATCTACGCGTAAGACCTGTTGCTTGGAGATCATCACGCGGCTTTTCTTACAAGTAGGGCGTGTGGGATCGACAAGCACGCCTTGAGAGTTGATCTCTAGTTGGGCTAATTGGGCGAGCAACCATTCTTTAGGCTCATCTGCGCCCACCACCCCGCACAGACTTACCTGCGCTCCCAGTGCACGCAAATTATCTGCCACATTGCCCGCTCCCCCTAGACGATAACTCTCTGTTTGCACTTCCACTACCTGCACGGGGGCTTCTGGGGAGAGCCTCTCACTCACACCCCAAATGTAATGATCCACAATGAGATCACCCACCACTACAATATGGGGGATTTTTTGGGGTTGGCTTAAGAGCTCTAACATGTCTGTTGCGCCAATGCACGGATAATGGGGACATAAGTCTTAATACCCTTTTCTAGGTTGTAAGCAGGTTGGTAGCCCAACTCTTTTTGCGTAAGTTCAATGTGTGCGCAAGTGTGCTCTTGAAAGAAGGCATAGGGGTTTTTGATATAGGTTACTTTAAAGTCACCCAACTCTTGTTTTAAAAGCTCTACGATGTCATTATAGGAGCGCGCCACGCCAAAGCCCACATTATACACCCCACTCACAGGCGCGCGCATCGCCTTGACATTGGCTTGAATCACATCTTGGACATACACAAAATCGCGTTGCTGATCTCCAAATTCAAAGAGTTTAACCTCTTGGTTTAGCAGGGCTTGTAGCCCTAATTGCAAGATCATCGAAGCGGTTTTGTGTTTGTAGAATTCCCCCGGACCATAGACATTAAAATAGCGCAAGCCAACAATAGGGATATTGTAACGCCCACTGAGCACGCTGACATCCATGCAGAGCTTAGAAAAACCATAGACATTTTCGGGGTTTTCCCCTTGTCCTACCACATTAGGTGCGGGTGTGTTGCCATAAACTCCAGCCGAAGAAGCGTAGATCACGCGGGCGTGTTTACGCGCAGCAATGTCTAGCAAATCCAAAAAAGCTTGGTGATTGGTGCGCATAACTAATTCTTGGTTTAAATTAGTGGTGTCCGAAATGGCAGCTTGGTGAAAAAGGTAATCAAAATCGAGCTTCTCAAGACGATCTAAATCTTGAGTGATGTCCGCACGCACCACATCCCCCTTAAACCCAATAAGGTTCTTAAAATGTCCTAGACTCGTGCTAGGGGGGGTCTGTTCTCTGAATTTATCCAATACGATGACGCGTGCTTTAGGGTGGTGTTTTTGAAAATAAAAAGCTAGATTGCTCCCTATAAACCCCGCCCCTCCAGTAATGAGAATTCTTGCGCCATCGAGCGTATTAGAAATATAGGGCATGGTATTCCTTTTGAAGTATGGCGTGGATTATAGCATTTAACATACCCTCACAGCTTAGTTGCTTACATGCCACAACCCTAAGCCAGAATATGTTAGAATCCCCAGTTTCAATTACATCTATAAGGCACGCTATGAATGCGCATTTGACCCAACTCATCGAGATTTCTCGTTTAGATAAAGACATTGAAGCCTTGGAGCCTCTAATTCAGGCTAAACGCGTGGATTTAGATAAAGCTCTAGCCACAAAACACAAGCAACAGGCCGAATACAGCGCACTAGAAGAAGAAAAAGCTGCTCTGAAGCTCCAAGTTTCCAAAAATGAACAGACCTTGCACGAAATCAACGCTAAAATCGATAGTATTCAGAAAAAAATCGCTCAAATCAAGTCAGAACGAGAGTTGCGTTCTTTAGGCATCGAAGAAGACATTACTAAAGAGCGCGCCAACCAAGCCAATAAAGAAATTGAGCGTTTGGAAAATGAGATGGCGCATAAAAGCAAATTGCAAGATGGTTTGAGAGAAGCGTTAGAAACACTGGAAACCCAAATCACTACCCTTGAAGAGCGGGTAGAGCAGGACACAGCCCAGATCAAGCAACGCCAACAGGAGATTTTCCATGAAAAACAAAATCTCACCCTCAAAATGGATCGCAAACTCATCGCCTTTTACGAGCGCATTAGGCGTTGGGCGGGCAATACCTGTGTAGTGAGTGTGCGCAAACAGGCATGTGGGGGGTGTTTTATCCGCATTAATGACAAGACTTACACAGAAATTTTAGGCAGTCAGGACATTTTGACCTGTCCGCATTGTGGGCGTATTCTCTATGTGGAAACCCAACCCCAACAAACAAGCGAGATCTAATTTTTTATCGCTTCTATATTGCCCTGCTTGCGCTAGTGCATTTGCTAGTCCTGCCCGTGCTTGCTTTCTTACGTTTCAAGTCCAAGTACCGCCATTCTTTGGGAGCACGCTTTTTTGCTAGGGGGTACAAGCTCACCTTTAAGCCTATGTTGTGGTTTCATGCCTGCTCTTTTGGCGAAGTCAAATCCCTAGAACCCTTGCTAGCCCTTTTCCCCAACACTCCTATTTTGCTCACCACCACCACCCAAACCGGCTACACCCTCGCGCGCAACACCTATGCCCACAGCGCTTATATACAAGTGCGCTATTTGCTTTTTGAGACCTTACTTTGGCTCTGGCGCAAAGATTTGGATCAGTTGCAATCCTTGGTAGTTACAGAAGCTGAATTGTGGCTGGGAGTCTTTGTCTTGGCTAAACAAGTGGGAGCGCAAACCTTTTTGATCAATGCACGCATTTCTAGGCGTTCTTACCCGCGTTATCACCGCTTTAGGGTGTTTTATGCCTACCTTTTTGCGCAAGTGGATCACATCTATGCTCAAAGCACACAAGATTTAGGAAAACTGCGCTCTTTAGGGGTGCGCACCGGGGCAATTTTTCCCAATCTCAAACTCTTTAACCCCCCCAAGCGCACTCATCACTACCCAAAGCCTCCTAAAACCTTGATCCTAGCGGCTAGCACCCATCCAGGTGAAGAGGCGTTGATCTTAGAGGCGTTTTTAGCCCTGCAAAGCGATGCTTTTCTTGGCCTAGTCCCGCGCCACCCTGAGCGCTTTGGGGAAGTTAAGAAAATGTTGATTCAAAAGGGCTTGATTTTTGATCTTTTCTCAGAGGGGCTTACATGGCATCATCAGGTTACTTTGATTGACGCGCTAGGGGTGCTCAATGACTTTTATGCCATCGCAGACATTGTGATTTTAGGAGGGGCTTTTGCCCCCATAGGAGGGCATAACCCCCTAGAGCCCGCCTTTTTTGGGGCAAAACTCATTAGCGGTAAACATATTTTCAACCAAGAAGCTCTATTTAGCTGTGTGCGTAATTTTATCTTGGTAGAACCCCCACAACTAACTCAAACACTCGCACAAGCCCAAAAAATCTTGCCCAGTTCTATTGAATACGGCAACCATCGCCTAGAAACATTGGCTCACATGATATGCAGAAAGCCTACAAACTCTTAAGTGCCCAATTAGGCATCTCTCACAAGCAAGCCAAGAATTTAATCGATTTAGGCAGAGTGCGCGCACACAACAAGCCCTTAAAGTTAGCTAGAACTCTGCTTCCCTTGACAGCGCGTTTTGAGGTGTTAGAGTGCGTGGAATCTAGCATTCTCTACCAAGATGATGCGCTTTTAGCCATTTGTAAAAGCGTGGGAGTGGATAGCTATGTGCTGCAACGCGATCACGCCCCCTACCAACTCTTGCACCGCTTAGACAAGCCCACTAGCGGGGTTCTTTTATTGGGGTGTGCCCCATTTTATGCCCGCGCATTAGAAGCGTTTAAACAAAGACGCGTTTATAAAGAATACTGCGCACTGGTGGAGGGCATTATCCATAAGGGGCAAACCTTGCGCATGCCCTTAAGGGTGCAAAAAAGCCATGCGCATGTGAATAAGGGTTTTGTCAAAAGTGTGTGCGATCCCAAGGGCAAAGAGGCGATCACGCACATCACCCCCTTAAAACACTATCCCCACTACACTCTTTTAAAAGTGGTGATTGAAACCGGGGTAACCCATCAAATCCGCGCGCATTTGAGTGCGATCAAGCACCCCATTGTGGGAGATACTCTCTATGGGGCAAAACTCAATATGTATCTCTTTTTACACGCTAAAAGAGTAAAGCTCTTGGGTTATGACCTACAAGCCCCCACCCCGCCCTATTTTGATTTAGGAGAGGATTTTGAGTTTTTGGAATGAAATTTATAGCCACTTTAGCCCCATTGCCTTTTCTCTCTTTGGCTTAAATGTGCATTGGTACGGATTAGCCTATGTGAGTGCGCTCCTTGTCGCCTTTTTTGTCGCACTCAGCGAGACAAGGCGCGATCCACAACGCTTTCCCATTTCTAAAGCCCTATTTGAGAGCTACTTTTTGTATGTGGAATTGGGCGTGATCTTGGGTGCGCGCTTGGGTTATATTCTCATCTACGATCCCAACACCCTTTACTATCTCAAAGCCCCATGGCAGATTTTCAATCCCTTTTACAATGGGGAATTTGTGGGTATTCGAGGGATGAGCTACCACGGCGGGCTGGTAGGCTTTTTGGTGGCCTCTGTGCTGTTTAGCGTGATTAAAAAGCAAAACTTTTTAATCTATTTGGATTTGATTGCGATTTCTTTGCCCTTAGGCTATGTCTTTGGACGCATAGGCAATTTTTTAAACCAAGAATTAGTGGGGCGTGTAGTGCCTAGTAGCGATGTGTGGGGGCAAAAAACAGGAATCCTAGTAGATGGGATCTTGCGCTATCCTAGCCAACTCATTGAAGCGTTTTTAGAGGGCTTGGTGCTCTTTGTCGTGGTGTGGGTAGCTAAAAAGTTTGTGCGCGCTCCGGGCATGCTGATGGTGGTCTATGGTTTGGGGTATGCATGTGCGCGTTTTATCTGCGAATACTGGAGAGAGGCAGACGCGCAACTGGGGTATTATTTTTGGCACTTGAGCATGGGACAGATTTTAAGCTTGGCGATGGTAGGGGTTTCTCTAGGTCTGTGGGGCTATATTGCCAAGCGCGGATTAAAAAAGTTTAGCTAGAATGCGCGCATGGGAAGTTTAAGCAAATTCTTAGCTCTATGTCTGTGCGTGGTGGGTCTGCATGCCGAAAAGATCGAGGACATCGCCAATATCGTGGGCGTGCGTGATAACCAACTGGTGGGCTATGGACTGGTGATTGGGCTCAATGGCACGGGGGATAAATCCGGCTCTAAATTCACCATGCAATCTATTGCCAATATGCTAGAAAGTGTCAATGTAAAAGTGTCTCCCCAAGACATCAAGTCTAAGAATGTTGCCGCCGTGATGATCACCGCTAGCCTGCCCTCTTTTGCACGCCAGGGCGATAAAATCGATGTGCAAATCTCTTCAATTGGGGATGCTAAATCCATCGACCATGGGGTGTTGGTGATGACCCCTTTGAGTGCCATTGATGGGAATATCTACGCCATCGCGCAAGGGAGCGTGAGTTTAGGCAATTCGGCTAATCTACTCTCAGGCACAATCATCAATGGCGCAACCATTGAGCGCGAGGTCAGTTACGATCTCTTGCATAAAAATGGTATGACACTCAGTCTTAAAAAACCCAATTTCAAAAACGCGATCAAAATCCAAGAGGCTCTAAATCATGTCTTTAAAGACGCAGTCGCCCTAGCCATCGATCCCAAGACGATCAAGCTCAAAAAACCAGACAACCTAACTATGGTAGAGTTTTTGGCACTGATCCAAGAGATCAATATTGACTACAGCCACGCCAATAAGATTATCATCGATGAAAAGTCGGGCACTGTGGTGGCGGGGGTAGATATTGTGGTGCACCCGGTGGTAGTAACTAGTGGGGATGTAACCATTAAGATCACCCAAGAGCTCTTAGAGCCCAAGAAGGGCAAGGCCAAAAAGGATATTCAAAAGCTGGACGCACAGACCATGTTTGACACCAAAGAGAATATCTTAAGCTCCCAAAAAGCGACCATTGCCAGTGTGGTTAAGGCGTTGCAAAAGATCGGGGTGAGCCCTAAGGGCATTGTTTCTATCTTGGAGGCAATGAAAAAAGGGGGAGCGATCAGCGCAGAAATGGAGGTCATATGATTAAGAATAATGTAGATATTTACAACCAGTATTTAGCCAATAAGCTCGATGCTAAAAATCTTAAGGGTGATGATACCAAACTCAAAGAGCAAACCAATGCCTTTGAATCCTTGCTCTTGAAGTTCATGCTCGACACCGCGCTTAAATTAGACAACCCACTCTATCCCAAGCAACCCGGGAGTGAGATTTACCAATCCATGTTTAAGGAGTCTCTCTCTGACCAACTCAGTGGGCATTTTGGCTATAGCGAGCTCTTGTTCAACTTTCTCAAAGCCCAAGAGGAAGCCAAGAAAAAAAGTTAGTGCGCATGGAGAAGCCATCAGATTCAGAAGGGATTTTACACAAGATCGGGGATCGCCAAGAGCTTTTAGCCTTGCTCAACGAATTTATCTTGCAAAGCTACAAGGTAGAAAAAGAGTTTAAGGACTACAAAGCCCTTTACGAGTGGGTGATTGAGATTTTGCCCCAAGCCATTTGGGTGCTCAATGAGAACAAGAGTTTCTTTTATAAAAATAGCAAAGCCCTAGAAAACCAAAGCATTTTTGAAAAGGCGCGTGCGCAAGGCTTTAATAGCGAGATCGAGCACGAGGGTAAGAACTATTTATTCCAGCACAATAAGATACAGGGTAAGGAGATCATCACCGCCACAGACATTACCAAGCAGAAACGCCAAGAACGCCTAGTTTCTATGGGCAAGATTTCCGCCCACCTAGCCCATGAGATTCGCAATCCCGTAGGTTCGATCTCACTTCTCACTTCTGTCTTGCTTAAAAAGGTGGACGAAAAGACCAAGCCCATCGTGTTTGAGTTGCAAAAGGCGTTGTGGCGCGTGGAGCGTATCATTAAGGCGACCTTGCTCTTTTCTAAGGGGGTGCATGCCAATAAAATCGTGCAGAGTTTATCCCTGTTGGAAGATGAGATCAAGGACGCGCTCAACCAATACACCTACACTAAGGACATCACGCTCAAGACAGACATCGCGCCCATTAGCGCACGCTACGATCTAAGTTTGCTCAGTATTGCCCTGCAGAACTTCTTGTATAACGCCATTGATGCGATTGAAGAGGGGCATTTAGAAGAGGGGCAAATTGAAGTAGCCATCTTTGAAGAGGGGGAGTGGGTGGTGTGCCACATTAAGGACGATGGGAAAGAAATCATCGACAAAGAAGTGCTCTTTGAGCCCTTTGAAACCACCAAATTAAAGGGCAATGGGCTAGGCTTAGCACTCTCTTTACAGGTGGTGGAGGCGCATGGGGGCAAGATCACGCTCTTAGACACCCCAGATAAAACCTTTGAAATCCGCATTTTGAGGGACTTGGAAGACACGACGCTCGCTCCCTAGACATTGACGCGTCTTAGTTTCTATTCTACCCAGATAAATTTGTGACTCTTAGGCAAGCTTTGGGGTAGTTAGCCTTCTCATGCCATACTTTTCAATGTAATTCAAAGGAGAACCATGAAAAAACACATAGATTTAAATAGTGACATGGGGGAATGTTTTGGCCCATGGATCATTGGGGATGGAGTGGATGATGAGATTATGAAGCTCATTAGTAGTTGCAATATTGCCGCTGGCTTCCATGCTAGCGATCCCAATATCATGCGCCATAGCGTGCAAAACGCCCTAGAACAAGGAGTAGAGATCGGGGTGCACCCGGGCTTTAGAGACTTGGTAGGCTTTGGGCGCAGGCATATGGTGGCTAACCCGACCGAACTAACTAATGATTGCCTCTATCAGTTGGGAGCATTGCGCGAGTTTGTGCATTTCCTAGGGGGTAAATTGCACCATTTTAAGCCTCATGGCAGTTTGTATATCCACGCCAGCAAGGATCGCGCCTTTTCTGAAGAACTCATCAGCACCTTGCATAAAATTGACCCCAGCTTGCCCCTATATTGCATGGAAAATACGATCACGCATGAGGTGGCAAAGGAGCTCAAACACCCCTTTGTGCGCGAATTTTACGGGGATCGCGATTATGGCGATGATGGGCAGTTGGTGATGGTGCGCCGTGCGCGCGCCTATACCCCTGAGGAGGTCGCTCAAAAAGTCTTGCAAGCTTGCAAAGAGGGCACGGTCAAAACTGTAACTGGCAAGGTCATTGAAGTAGATTTTGACTCGGTGTGTATCCACAGCGATACCCCCGGGGCCCTCTCTTTGTTGCAAGCCACGCGCGCGCTCTTAGAAGAGCATGGCATTAAAATTCAAAAACCCACCATTCACCACCCTTAAGGAGAACCTATGCACGAAGTTGTTAGCCCCATCCCCGGAACCTTTTATCGCAAACCCAACCCGGATGCCGCCCCCTTTGTGGAGGTGGGCTCTGAGGTTAACGAAGACACCACCCTTTGCCTAGTAGAAGTGATGAAAACCTTCAATGAGATCAAGGCTGGCGTTAAAGGTAAGATCAAAGAGATCAAGGCAGAAAACGAGCAATTTGTCAACCCGGGCGATGTGCTCTTTGTGGTGGAGTAGACGATGCTAAAACGCCCCTTAAAAATCCAAAAGGTTTTGGTGGCTAATCGCGGAGAGATCGCAGTGCGCATTATCCAAGCCGCCCATGAACTCAACATGAAAGCTGTGGCAATTTACACCGATGCAGATGCGGGCAATCTAGCCTGCCAGTTGGCCGATGAGTCTTACCGAGTGGGGGAAAATTTGGCGCATAAAAGCTACCTGAATATTGATAATGTGCTCGAAGTTGCCAAACAAGCACAAGTAGATGCCATCCACCCGGGCTATGGTTTTTTAAGCGAGAACGCCCAATTTGCCAGACGCGTCGAGGAAGCGGGGATCATTTTTGTAGGACCTTCAAGCGAGCTCATCGCTACAATGGGGGATAAGGCTAAAGCCCTGCAACAGGCTAAAAAAAGCCAAGTGCCCACCATGCCTAGTAGTCCCGTGTTAGAAAACCTAGATCAAGCCCTAGAGGAGGCGCGCCAAATTGGCTACCCCCTACTTATCAAAGCGATCGCGGGGGGTGGAGGCAAGGGGATTAGGCTAGTGAATGATGAAACCCAGCTTAAAACCCAGTTTGAGATCGCCACGGCTGAGGCGCGCGCCGCCTTTGGCAATGGGGGGGTGTATTTGGAAAAATATCTAGCAAGAGCCAAACACATCGAAGTGCAGGTGCTAGGCGATGGAAAAGATGTGATCCATCTTTACGATCGCGAGTGTTCTTTGCAGCGGCGCAGGCAAAAAATCTTAGAAGAAGCCCCCAGCCCCAGCTTAGATTCTCAGACTAGGGAGGCTTTGTGCGCGTGCGCGGTGCGCATGGCTGCTGATGTGGGTTATAAGGGTGCAGGGACTTTGGAGTTTCTCTATGACACGCAAAGCAAGGGTTTTTATTTCTTAGAGATGAATACGCGTATTCAGGTCGAACACGGCATTACAGAAATGGTAACCGGGATTGACATCGTGCGCCAAATGTTGCGCATTGCCGATGGGCAGGCTTTGCACTACCAACAAAAGGACATTTCTTTACGCGGGCATTCTGTGGAGGTTAGAATCAACGCTGAAGACCCCCAGAATAATTTTTTCCCCAGCCCCGGAGAGATCACTAAATTACAATGCCCCACCGGTTTGGGCGTGCGCTTGGATAGCATGCTCTTTAGCGGGCGCACCATCCCGCCCTTTTACGACTCGCTCATTGCTAAACTCATTGTCTACGATCGAAGCCGTCCCTTAGCCCTTAACAAACTCAAAAGAGCCCTAAACGAGCTCAAAATTGAGGGCGTGAAAACCACTATCGGGCTTTTTAAGGAGCTTTTGAGAAACCCCCATATCCAACAGGGCGATTATGACATCAACTTTTTAGAAAACTACCAACAGGAGGCTAAAAATGGCGTTTAGATATAGCTTTGGGGGGGACACCTTTTTATTTGTGGAGGTGAGCGAAGATGGGATGTCTTTAGAGGCGTTTTTTTTGGCGATGGCGATTTGCAACCGCCTGAGGGAAATGCAAGTGGAGGGCATTAGCGAGATTTGCCCGGCTAACGCGTCCTATATGATCGCCTTCAACCCGGACATTCTGCCCCACACCAAAGCCCTAGAGATTTTAAAATCTTTAGAAAAGGAAGTCGTGGGGGCGCGCACAGAAATTCAAACCCGCCTGATTGAAATGCCCGTTTTTTACAACGACCCCTATACCTACGAATGCCAAATGCGTTTTCGTAATAACCACCAATGTCGCGAACCGGGCTCCACCTTAGACCCCAATATCACCGACATTGAATACGCCCGCCAAATCAATGGCTATGAGAGTGTGGAAGCCTTCATTCAAGCCCACTCTGAGAGCCCTTGGTTTGTGAGCATGATCGGCTTTGTGGCGGGCTTACCTTGGCTTTATCAACTCGTAGAACGCCAAGCCCAAATTGAAGTACCCAAGTATGCCATCGCGCGCATCGACACGCCCGCCCTCACCATCGGGCATGGCGGATGCTTTGGATGCATTTACGCGGTGCGTGGGGGTGGGGGCTATCAGATGATGGGCATCACACCCGCACCCGTGTGGGACCCTGAGCAAAGATTGCCCTATTTCAAAGAGAGCATGGTGTTTTTAAACCCGGGGGATATTATCAAATTCACCCCCTGCACCCAAACGGAGTATGATAAATATGTCAAAGAGGTAGAGGCGGGCACTTTTAATCTCAAAATCCGCCCCACGCGCTTTTCTCTGCAAGAGTGGCAAAGTAACCCCAAAGCTTATAACCAAAAAATCTTGGAGGTGTTAGCATGAACTCTTTTAAGGTGATCAAGCCGGGCATTGCCACTTATGTAGAGGATTTAGGGCGTTATGGCTACTACCATTTGGGTATCCCCCCCGGGGGCGCACTCGATCAAGCTTCCTTTATTGCGGCTAATATTTTGGTGGGCAATGATAAAAACGCCGCCGCCCTAGAAGTGGCTTTAATGGCACCCGAATTAGAATTTGAAAAGGAAACCTACATTGCTGTAACTGGGGCGCACACCACCCCGCTTATCAACGGGCAAGAAATGCCTAGCAATGCCGCGTTTAAAGTTCCAGCCGGGGGCAAACTTGGCTTTAGCTATTTAAAAAAGGGCGCGCGCGCTTATATCGCCATTGCTGGAGGGATCGATGTGCCTGTGGTGATGGGTTCACGATCCACCTATCCGCTGGGGAGCATTGGGGGCTTTAAGGGGCGCAAACTTGAGGAGGGCGACATACTCCCCATTGGCACGCCCAGTGGCAAACCTAGTAGTAAAGTCTTAGGCGAAGAGTTTCATCTACACTTAGAAGAAGTGGAGTTTTTGCGCGTGATCTTGGGACTACAAGATTACAAGCTCACAGAGCAGAGTTTGCACAATCTATTTAATGATGTTTATGTCGTCTCTACCCAAGCAGACAGACTGGGCTATCGCTTTAAAAATGGGCAGAAATTCACTTATAAAGATTTGCCCCAGCCCTTTGGTGCGGGCTCCAATCCGAGCAATATCCCCGATGCCTGCTATCCGGTGGGCTCCATGCAAGCCCCCGGGGGCAATGAACCCATTGTATTACAGAGAGATGCGCCCAGCGGGGGCGGGTTTGCGATGTATTGCACGGTAATTAGTTGTGATCTAGATCGCCTAGGGCAGTTTGCGCCCAATCAAAAGGTGCGCTTTAAACAAGTGGATATGCAACAAGCCCTAGTGGCGCGCAAAGCCTATCAAGACAAGATCAAAAAGATGATCGCCAGTTTAAGCTAAAGGAGATGCCATGCCAACGCACCACGAGGACCTAGCACACAAGCATACGCAGGACGAATCCACTTCGGTGGTTACGCAGGAGAGAAAAGCCTCACGGGGTTCTTTGATGATGTCTTGGTGGGGGGTTTGTTCGGCTTTGTTTTATGTGGTGGTGGGGGTGGCGATGGCACAAGCCTATGGCACAAAAAACGCCCTTATTGGGTTGTTTATCACCGTAGTAGCCTATTCTCTCATCAACGCGTTCATCTCTGGCTATGCGGCTAAGAGCGGTCTCTCTGTCGCCCTATTTTCACGCGTGCTCTTTGGGAGTAAGGGGGCTGCCCTAGCCACCTTGATTTTCTTTGCCACCGCTATTTACTACGCCGTCTTTGAGGGCTATGTGATTGCGCTAGCAGCCACGCATAAATTTCCCGCTCTGCCCCACTGGGGGGCGTGTTTGATCATCGTGGCTTTTTCTGTGCCCTTGATCTTTGGCTCGGTGCAACACTGGTTAGATAAATTTAACGGGGTGCTCTTGCCCCTGTATCTCTTAGGGCTAGTGGCTTCTGTTATCTATGCGACTAGCACTTATGGCTATAATGAGGCGTGGTTACACATGGGACCCAAAAACGCGCCCCCCTATGGCTGGTGGCATGTGGCGGTGTATTACATGGGGGTGTGGGTGCTAATGATGTATACCTTTGACTTCGCGCGTTTTGGCAAAAAAGAAGATGTCAAATTCCACGCCTTTATCACCTTTGGCGCGCCCTTTTACTTAGTCGCCTTTGTGCTCTCGGCGTTGGTGGGTATTTACTTAGTGAGCACCATGCCTAAATTAGCCACTTCAGAGTCCGCAGTTGCCTTTGCCTTCATTGAATTGTTAGGTATCTTTGGTTTGCTCTTTGTGATCATCACCCAAGCGCGCATCAACACGGCTAATTACTTCTTGGGCGCGACCAACATGCAAGCCTTTTTTAAAGAAGTGCTAGGTCTTGATCTCTCTAAATATGTTTGGGCTATCTTGGTGGGAGTAGCGGTGTTTTTGCTCATGTTAGTGGATATGTTTGCCTATTTGCTCAGTGCCCTAGCCTATCAGGGTATCTTTGTGGTGGCGTGGGTGGCGATCGCTTTGGTGCATATTTTAAGCGCGCCCAATTACGAACAAGATGTGCGCAATGCCCTAAGCGCGCCTGCCTTCAAGGCAGCTGGGCTGGTGGCGTGGTTTGGAGCGAGCGGGGTGGGCATTTTAGTTTACCATGGAGTGCTAGTTTCTAAAGATTTGGGCGCAAACTGGTATGCTACAGCTACTTTTGTGAGCGCGTGCGTGCTGTATCTTTTCTTAAGGAGGCGTTGATAAGCCCCCTTAGCTTGTCTAATACCCATGGCTTCGCACTCCTAAAGCTGTGGGGCGGTGGCCTTTATTGTATAATAGGCGTTTCAATATGAGGAGGCACGATGAAACTAGCTAAATTTGCGTTAACTTGTGATGGGGAGAGGATCACCAGCCTAGAACAGCTCAAAGATCATTTTAATCTCTTAGATGTGCTGGAACACTACAAAACTAACACCTTGTGGCGTTGGCTTAGGTCGAGGGGTTATGTCAGTGAGCTGGAGGGTGTGGAGGCGATCAAGACAACCCAAGATACAGAAATTTTAAGCGCGCTGTGTGGGGTGTTTGGGATAGAGGCGGATCAACAGATGATTCAAGAGGTGTTAGAAAACCAAGAACGCATGCAAGAAAAGGAAGTTTTAAAGGCAGAGATTGGAACACTTAAGGCACAGGTTAAAGCCTTGCAATCACCTCCCCCCAGCAATCCCAGCCTAGAGGAAAGATTAAAAGCTTACAACTTTCTTAAAGAAAGGCTTTGTAACTGACAAGGCAATCTTAAAAGAATTACTTAAAAGTTACGCAGATTTGTTAGAAAAAGACAAAAATGAGATAGCAGACCATCTGGGCTTGCTCACCACAAAGAAGAATTGCGACAAAAAAGCCTTAGCCCAATTTTTAAAGCAGATGAGATTGCAGAGGTGTGGGTAGAGAAGTTAAAAATAATGGGGTTCTTAGAAGATGTAGTCGAGCTGCTAGGTATGGACCAGTACGAAGAAATTCAGGAGATCACTTTGGATTTTACCACCTTACGCACAAAAGCCCACGACTTTGGCAAGATTGTTTGTTTTGAGTTACTAGATCTTGGGATAGAGCTTGTGGATAAAAATGACCGTCCACTTAAATGCATCAAAAACTGCTTATTTATCGCTAATACCTTAAAAATTTCGAGCAACAATAACTACTATTCTGGGGAAGGCAAATTGCATTACCTAGAACTCAATATTTAAAGAACTCCCAGCCCACCAACTCCAACAACGCACAGAAACCCCGCACCCCAAAGCCCTTTTAGCTATGGGAGGCTAGTTAAATCATGTTTATAACCTTTTAACCATATTTTTAGTAGTTTTGTGCTGGGAATGCTAGTAAATGCGTAGCTAGCGTGGTTTTTATGGTGGTTAAGTTTTTGCTATAATTTATAGCAGTCATTAAAAATCACATTTAAGACTAGATAAAACGAAATTTAGGGGGCTAAAATGGGGACAGCTAAAGTAGCCAAAAGTAGCAGCATTGAGCGTATAGTGGTGCACACAGACAAGGGTGTAAGGCATACTCAAAGAGTAGATGACAAGGGTGCGCAAAGCAGAGAGGAGACAAGGGTGCGCAAGGGCGCGCACAAAAATATTCTTAAGCGTTACGCAGATGTGTCTAAAAGCACTTCTAAGCTGTATGTGGGGGTGCGTAGCAAGGTGTTGAGTGATGGAGATGTGGCCTACTATGTGCGCTGGGTGGATGCGCATGGCAAGAGAGTGGAGCTCAAGGTAGGCACAAAGGCTAGCGGGTGGAATGAGAAGAAGGCGAGCTTGAAGCGTGCAGAACTCATGCATACTCCCACCCAAGGGTTAGCCACTCTAGCCCAAGTCTATCCGATTTTTCTCTCTGCTAAAGGCCAACAGGTGCGTTTCAAGACAATCCACATATACACGCACTACTGCGATATGATTATAGAAAAGCTAGGAGATGTGCCTATCAACAAGCTCACTCCTCTGATGATAGAGTCTTTCTTGCAAGAGTTTGCTCACAAGAGCGCGCGCTTAAGGGGTTTTCTCTATATGTTGCTAAAGGCGGGGCTAAAGCTAGCCAAGAGTCATTTTGGAGTGGATAACACAGAAATAATGGAGAATATCCAGCCTCCTAAGATTGATGATAAAAGAGAGCGGTTTTTGAGTGTGGAAGAGATTGCGCGCCTAAAGGCAGCCATTAAGGGGGATTTAGAGTTGGAGCTATTTGTGGCGTTGTCTTTGAGCACGGGGGCACGGATCAATGGAGTGTGTACCATTAAGAAAATGGATATAGACTTGGATACCCAAAGTGTGCGCCTCAAAGATTTTAAAACTAA
>NZ_JAERIS010000066.1 GCF_017979425.1 Helicobacter salomonis
TTCAAAAACTTATAGATAACCGAAGGAGCAGCTGTACGCCTCTACTAAGTCGTTGTTCTAACCATTATCCCTATGGTTTCTGCAACTCAGGTCCCTCCCGAGTATTCAAGATTCTATTATCGCACAGAGCCATTTTTTAAAGCACGTGATGGCTATTATGTCAAAACCCTTGCTTTTGTGTTGCGAAATAAGATTAAGGTGATTGTGGGCGTTATTGGCGTATTTTTCTTATCTATTATGCTACTAGCTAAGAT
>NZ_JAERIS010000030.1 GCF_017979425.1 Helicobacter salomonis
GTATGGCTACATACTGGATATAGCTAGTTATGGATTGTTGAAACAAGAAGTCCAGTCGTCTTTGGTGGGTGGTTCACTTGAAATGGCCACTCAGTATTTAGACATTCCCTATTGCATTGTCAATGCAGCTGCTTTTACCCCTACTGGTTACATAGGCAATAAAACCAACCAAATGTTGACCACACTTTACAGCAATGCAGAAGAGAATATAGAAAAAGCCCAAAGAGGGGTATTGGTCTTAGATAAGATTGGCAAATTAGGGCAGGGGAGTTGGCATGACAAAGAGTGGAGACAGGGAGTGCAAAATGAATTGCTCAAGGTGATTGAAAAGGGGTTATGTCTTTTGAATACGGAGGCAGGGCCAGTGGACAAACCATTGCCTTACAAACCGATCACACGCTCTTTATTGTCTTAGGACATTTTGAAAAACTTTGAAAAAATAACAAAACTCTCCATCAAAAATTCCCCAAAATCACTAATGAGGATTTATATAGAATGCGGAATGAAGCGCGAATTTTTACGCCGTTTTTCTATAAGAGTGATCTTTGAACCTGTAGATATGGACATGTTAACTGAGTTTTTAGATCGGCGTTTAAAACCCTTTCAAGAGGAATTTGCTCAAGCCCAAAGCGCTTTAGAATTTAGCCACAAAGCCAAGCGTCTATTAGTCAGCAATGTTCTTAATGAAGGGATCGGTATGAGTGGACTAGATCAAAAACTCCACGAATTACTCATGCCCTTGCGTTTTGATTTGGAGGATTATTGTGCTTTGAAGTGTGTGGTTGGTGTTGGGCATGTTGGCAATACAGAGATATCTATACTGCCTTTGGGATAGAGGCGTTTGTTTCACAATACCGCTTGGGTTAAATCCTGTCCCAAGGGGCTTTTAAAGGACTGAGTAGGCAGAATGCGCTCGGCAATCTCACCCTTGTCCAAAAGAATAATGTCATCACAAAAAGCCTTAGCTAGGCGCAGGTCATGGGTGATAAAGAGAAAGCTAATGTCTTTCTTGAGTTCCTTTAAAAGAGTGATGATCTGGTGCTGCAAGACCAAATCAAAGGAGGAGAGGGATTCGTCTAAGATGAGAAATTTAGGCGCGATCACGCAGGCGCGCGCCAAGCACACCCGTCCTAGTTCTCCCCCACTTAAAAGAATGGCGCGTTTTTGGAGGTATTTTTGTGAGATATGAAACATCTCACATGCTCGCTGGATACGCTTGGTAAGCTCTGCTCCCTTGACGTGGAGTAAATTAACTAAGGGTTCGGCTAGCACTTCATAGACATTTAAAGAGGGGTTCACACAGCTGATCGGGTCTTGAAACACCATTTGGGCTTGTTTATAAAACTCCCTGCGCTGGGGCAAGGTCGCCATTTTCACCGCCTGTCCAAAAAATTCTATGTGTGCACTGGTGGGCTTGATAAATCCCATTAAAATATTAGCCAAAGTGCTTTTGCCCGAACCAGAAAGCCCCATTAGACCCAGCGCGCGCCCCTGTTCCAGGTTAAAAGAGATGTCTTTAAGCACGCTAAAAGACCCCTTGTTGCCAAAGAAAGAAAATATCTCATAGTCATGATGGAGTTCAGAGACCTTAAGCGCTAGCATGCCACCCCCTCCCAAAGTTTTTATAGGCCTCTATGAGTAGCTTGGTTTGGGGGTGGATAGGGTTTTCAAAGATTTCCTGCACACTTCCTCTCTGCACAATGCGCCCCTCACTCACCACTAATACACTATCAGCAATGCGCTTGACCACGCCAAAATCATGGGTGATGAGTAAAAAACCCACCCGCTTTTTGGTCTTCAACTCCAACAAGAGTTCCAAAATCTTGCTCTGGGTGATGAGGTCTAAATCTGTAGTGGGTTCATCGGCAATGATAAACTCGGGTTCTTTGAGCAAGGCTAGGGCGATCATCGCTCTTTGCAACATCCCCCCACTGAGCTCAAAAGGGTATTTGTCCAAAACACTGGGCTCTAAACACACCTCTTCTAGTGCTTTTTTAATGCGATCCATCCCGGAAGCGTCCCATTTATCAATGACCTTGAGGCTCTCGATCGCATGCGCTTTTAAAGTCATCAAGACATTGAAAGCCGTGCGCGGGTTTTGCATGATCATACTCAAATGACGCTTGCTATAGGGTGTATTGCCCAGTTTGACCTCTGTAGAACACTCAAAGCCAGCCGGACTAAAGCCAAAAATAGAGGCAGCACTCAAGCTCTTCCCGCTCCCGCTCTTGCCCAACATGGCCGTAATCTCACCCTTCTCTAGGTTAAATTCTACATCAATGAGGGGGTGCTTCTCTTTGGCGATTTTGATTTTAATGTTCAAATGCTGCATCTTCGCTCACCTTCCCGCTGTCTAGCCGATCGCGCAAATAATCCCCAATGATGTTAAAGCTCATCACGCACAAAAACAACGCCACGCCCGGGTAATAAATGAGCTCGGGGTAAGT
This sequence comes from Helicobacter salomonis, assembly GCF_017979425.1. Taxonomy (GTDB): domain Bacteria; phylum Campylobacterota; class Campylobacteria; order Campylobacterales; family Helicobacteraceae; genus Helicobacter; species Helicobacter salomonis. The sequence continues at coordinate 2,448 of NZ_JAERIS010000030.1, forward strand.
GAAAATAAAGTCCTTGGCATCGCTGATCATAATGCCCCACTCAGGCGTGGGCGACTTCACGCCCAACCCTAAGAAACTAAGGCCTGCAATGTGCAACATCACATGTCCAATATCCAGAGTGGCCACAATCACACACTGGGCTAGAATGGGTTTGAGCATGTTTTTTTTGAAGTTTTCTAGCCCAGAAGCTCCGCACATTTTGCTCACCAGCACATATTCTTTATTTTTCAGACTCAGCACAATCGAGCGCACAATGCGCGCATACCATGCCCAGTGGGTGAGCGCGATCGCAATGATGATATTGACTAACCCCGTGCCCAAGAGCCCCACCAAGAACAAAGAGAGCACGATAGTTGGCATGGCAAAAAAGAGATCACACACACGCATTAAAATCTGATCAAAACGCCCGCCTACAAAACCCGCAATGCTACCAATCACCCCGCCCACGCTAATGATCAAAAGTAAAGTCAAGAACACACAGCTTAGGCTAATGCGTGCGCCATAGACAAGACGGCTAAAGGTGTCTCTTCCTAAATGATCCGTGCCTAAGAGGTGTTCACTGGACATGGGCAAGAACTTACCCAAAAGATCGATTTCCTCGGGTTTATAATGCGTAACATAGGGCGCAAACAGGGCTAAGAAAAACATCAATGCCAGAATCACACAGGCCAAAAACACGGGTAGATAGCGCAACTTCATTTATACCCCAATCGAATGCGTGGATCAATCCACACATAGCACAGATCAATGATGAGATTTGAGATGATGAAAATCACTCCCATTAAGAGCATGAAGGCTAAGATCACGGGGTAATCGTTATTGAGAATCGCCCCTACGATCCAATTGCCCGTACCCGGGTAGGCAAAGACATTTTCTACCACAATGGCTGCGCCCACTAACTCCCCAAAATGCATGCCCACCGCTGTAACCACCGGTAAAAGTGCGTTTCTTAGAATGTGGCCCAACACCAAGCGTGTTTTTTGCACCCCGCGCATTTTGGCGTAACTCACATGCCTAGCGTGCATGTTTTCTAGCATATTGGCACGAATCAAGCGCGCGCTAATGGCAATGGACATAAAACTAATGGCAAAGGCAGGCATGATCAAATGGAGTAAACCCCCAGAGCCAAAGGGGGGCAGCCACCCCAATTTGACAGAGAAAAACCCAATGAGCACAAACCCAAACCAAAAATTAGGGGTACACACACCTAGAAAAGAGAAAAGACGGATAGCATAATCTGCAAATTTATCTTTAAATACTGCAGAGAGCACGCCCATCGGCAAAGACAAGCCAAAGGTGAGCAACAATGCTAGGGCGATAAGTTTTAAGCTATTTTGGAAATAGTAAATCATATCTGGCGTAACCGCTCTCCCACTCATATAAGAAATACCCAAATCTCCATGTGCAGCGTTTTTGAGCCAAAGGTAATACTGGCTTAATAGAGGCTTGTCCAGTCCTAAATGGGCGCGAGCCATTTGCAGAGCTTGATCGGTGGGCGCGATGCTAGAAGCATTGAGATAACTCATTGCCGCATCTGTACCATTGAGTCGTAGCATGAAGAAGATCACAAAGGACACGATGAAGATCATCGGGATCATGAGCAAAGTCCTTTTAAAAATGTATTGGCGCATTAGGGCTTGGGATACATCTGTTCAAAGGGAATGATATTAGATAGGTTCAACGCCCGCACACCCCCCACTTTTTTATTACTGATAGCAATATTGGTTTCATAGGAGATGGGGATATAGACGGCCTGTTCATGTAGGCTTTTTAAAACACTTTTGATCAACGCATCTTTTTCTTTAGAATCGAAAGTAGTGAGCATTTTAGAGATTTGCGCATCTATTTTAGGCTTGATGGCTAAACCAGATTGGGCTTGATAGTCCGCATGGGAGGGAGTTCTCATAGAAGCTAAAAACATCTCTGGATCGTAGGGAAGACCCCAAGTGCGGTTGAAGACTAAGTGAAAATCCCCACTTTTTTGTTTCTTGTAAAACATGCTACTTTCAGTAGCTTTCAGCTCCACCGCCACACCGAGTTTTTTAAAGCTCGCTTGGGCAATTTCTGCAACGGATTTAAACGCAGCATTATGTCCCTCATAGACAAAATCCAAGCTGAGTTTTTTGCCATCTTTATAGCGATAGCCATCTTTGTGTAGCACCCAACCATCTTTTTGTAAGAGGGCATTAGCCGCCTTGAGATTGAAATCATAAGCCTTGGAGTCAATATCGCAATGAGGAAGGTCTTTGGAAAACAAGAAACCCGCGGGCTTTTGGGTGTCAAAGAAGACATTTTTTGTAATGAGCTCCTTATTCAAAGCCATGTTCAAGGCCTTACGCACGCTCAAATCTGAGGTGGGGAATTTTTTCGAATTGAGGGCCACAACTAAAGTGTTAATAGGCTTGGATAGAGAGACATTGAAGTTCTTTTTCAGATCACTGATGACATCTAAAGGGATCTGTTCACTGGCATAAATGAGATCGATTTGACCGGTTTTAAGTGCGATCACTTTGGTATTAGGATTGGGGATCACTTTGCCTACAATCTTATCATAGTGGGCTTTTTCCCCCCAGTACTTGTCATTTTTTACAAAGGTATCGCTCACACCCAGCTGGCTACTCTCTAGTTTGAAGGGCCCCGTGCCCACCGCCTGCTTGATCCCATCCTTGCTTTGTCCATTTAGAAGGGCTTTGGGAGAGATAAAGCGGAAGGGGCGAATCAAACTGAGTTCTCTGAGGGTGGGTTCATAGGGGTGTTTGAGATTGAGGGCAATGGTGGAGGGATCGATCACCTCGCAATTAACTAAGACATTGGAGAGCTCTAACCATGTGTGTCGATCCAAATTGTTTAAAATCGCGTCAAAATTTGCCTTGACGGCTTGGGCATCAAATTTAGTTCCATCGCTGAAGTATACGCCTTCCCTGAGTTTAAAGACATACCTCTTGCCCTTATTTTCAATTTTCCAACTTGTTGCTAAATGGGGATGGATATTGCCCTGTTCATCGTATTTGGTGAGGGCTTCATACACCATTGCCTGAGCAAACATTTCATTGGGTGAGTAGAGATGAGGGTTGAGGGGCCCGACATTATTAGAGGTTGCAAAATTTAGGGTGCTAGCCAAAGCGCATGAGCAAAAAGCTGCCACCCAAAGAGCTTTTTTAAACATAAAAAACCACCTTTTTATCAGTAATAATCATATTATAATCTAGTCTGTATTATTTGTCAAAAGATTTCTGCAACTTTTAAACTAATCACTGAATTTAAAAATATCTGCTAGAATGCGGGGATTTTTTAGACAAAAAAAATGAGAATATGATGCGCCTTGATGTCCGATCTTTACGCTACTGTGGTTCTGAAAATCTCAAGCCCCTGCACCCCTTGAGTGTAGAGAATTTAAGTTTCACAGAAAACACTAGCACGGCTCTTATTGGGAGCAATGGGGCGGGCAAATCCACTCTGCTAGGTGCGATCTTAGGCTTTCGCCTAGATTTTGAGGTGCAGGCTAGTCTTAATGGGATCGCTTACACTAACACCGCTCCGCCATTACGCGCTAAACTAGGTTACAGCGCGCCCTCTTTAAACTTCCCCTCTAAACTCAAAGCTAAGGACCTTGTCAAGTTTTATCAAAGCATATATGGCTCCTGTCAACTTGGTTTCTTCTCGCAAAATTTACTCTCTAAACTATATGACAGCCTTTCAGATGGGCAGAAGCAACGCTTGAAGCTGGATTTGAGTTTAGGACATAATCCCGATCTCTTGATTTTAGATGAACCCGAATCGAGTTTAGATGAACCCACGATTATGCGCGTAGCAGAAGTAATCAGCGCACGCAATAAGGACAAAAAAACCTCTTTAATCGCCACACATAACGCGAGTGTTTTAGAGAGTTGCCAGAAAGTCTTGTGCTTGCATCAAGGGCAAGTGATCCAACATGCTACATTGGCTAAAGTGATCATGGCATTATTAGGCGATCTGGCTTTAGAAATCTCTTATGAAAATGAAGCCGAGTGTAAGGATATCGCACAAACTCTCAAGGATAAATACCAACTAACAATGCGCTTAGATGCCCAGCGCGATGTATTCTTTGGCACAACAGCTTTAAAAGAATGCCTAGAACTACCTCCCCTATCCACTAAGCGCATGGGGCTTAACTTGCGCCCTACAAAAGCGCAAGATTTGCTTTTGGCACTAGATCATTGGGGAACTTAAAGGAAGCACATGCGCCATATTTATACCATTTTTATGTTGGAGTTTAAATCTTATTTAAGTAACTATGTCGCCCTTTTTTGGACCATAGCTTACCCCATTTTGATGCTCGCCTTTTTAATTGGGGTCTTTGAGCATGCCCATTCACCCTTGTTTCGCTTTGCTAGCGTAGTTGGTCTAGTGATGCTCACCCTTATCTCTACAGCCATTTTTGGGCTAGCCCAAGCCTTGAGTGATTCTAGGGCTTTTAAAGCACTTCTTTTCTACATGGCTACACCGGTCAGCTATTTAGAGATTGCATTAGCAGTGATCCTATCGCGTTTGGCAATCGTGTTAGGGTTTAGCGCGCTCTTTATTGTGGGGAGTTTCAGCGTGTTAGGAATTTTGCCCCTTTTGAAGGTAGAGTTATTTTTCTTGGGTCTGTTAACACTGAGCTTGGCTGGGGTGTTTTGCTCTGGCTTGGCTCTGTTTGTTGTCAAACACTTCAGCAATACCCAAAGCATGCTTGCCATCTCCAATGTGTTAAACCTCTATGTAGTCATGTCTTCTAATGTTCTTGTGCCTCTGCAAAGCCTGCCTGAATGGAGTCAAATCTTTATCACTTCTTCCCCCTTTTATCACCTCAATAACATGCTGATTGCGGCATTCTCTGGGCAGAATTTAGGGTATATTTTGGGAGTTTCTGGGGCACTCTTTGGGGTGGGCGCGCTTTTAATCTTTTTAAGTGCTAGGCGCGAACTCTTGGTTACCACGCCCAAATCGCGCTAGTGAACGCTGTGCAGGGCTTCTAGGACAAATTGGATGATGAAAAGGATCATAAATAAGTAGAGTAGGGGGTGCACCTGCTTGAATTTGCCACAGACGATTTTAAGTAAGGGGTAGAGAATCAGGCCCGCCCCCACTCCGCTTGTAATGCTATAAGAGAGGGGAATCCAGAACAACACAAAAAAAGCAGGAAGCGATTCTTCTAAATTGTGCCAGTCAATCTGGCTTAAATGACTCATCATCAAAAACCCCACGATGATGAGGGCAGGAGCAGTGATAGCAGGAACGCTAGCTAACACCTTAGCCAAGGGGGCTAAAAAGAGCATGCCCACAAATAAAAGCGCGATCACCACGCAAGTAAAACCTGTGCGCCCACCCACGCTCACTCCTGCCCCCGATTCGATGTAGGCAGAGGTGGGCGAAGTGCCTGCTAGTGCGCCAAAAGTACTTGCCAATGCGTCCGCACAGAGCGCGCTTTTGGCATTAGCAAAATCTCCATTTTGGGTCAACTTGGCTTGCTGTGCAATGCCGATCATAGTAGCCGTAGTGTCAAAGAGCATGATTAAAAAGAATGTGAAGATCACGGCAAGTAAATCTGGGGTGAAGGCTTTGAAATCCAGCTTAAAAAAGGTGCTTGTGGCATGCTCAGGGAATTGGATTAATGTTTCTGGCAGCGTGATCTTACCCAAGAGGGCACAGAATAGAGCGCTTAAAAGCATCCCTAAGAAAATCGCAGCAGGGACGCGCTTGACTAATAACACCACACTGACAAACAAACCCAATAAGGACATGTAAGCGATGGGATCAGAAAAATTACCCAAGGTTACTAAAGTCGCGTTAGACGCGCTGATTAAATGGGCGTTTTGCATGCCAATAAAAGCAATGAAAAGCCCAATGCCCGCGCTAATGCTAGCTTTCAAAGAGGGGGGAATGGCATTGATGAGAGCTTGACGAAACCTAGTCAGAGAGAGGAGCAAAAAAATCAGTGAGGCGATAAAAACACTGGCTAGCGCGCTCTGCCATGGAATTTTCATCCCCAAGACAATCACAAAGGTAAAATAGGCGTTCATGCCCATTCCCGGAGCAATGGCAATGGGATAATTAGCCACAATCCCCATGATCAAGGTACCCAGCACAGAGGCTAAAATAGTCGCTACAAAAACGCCCTCAAAATCCATGCCCGCTTGTTGCAAGATCGCAGGGTTGACCACAAGGATATAAGCCATGGTAACAAAGGTACTAATACCGGCAATGATCTCTGTGCGCAGATTTGTTTGGCGCGCGCCAAAACCAAAAAAATGTTCTAAACGGGCCAACACAGGGCCACTCCTTTGGTGCTTAAATGAATGAGAGCAGGAGGCTATGCTAATGGATTTTAACTGACATACTCCCCACAACTAAAGTTAGGGGACTCTAACTTTAGTGGAGATCGCGGCTTCAAGCGGGACAGCTCCGCTTGGAGTCTTATGTTCCCTATTCCAAAGGTTGATGCCCCAACCCCAAGGGTATTACCCCTTGATTGCGGCTCGGATATTAGCATGGACATGCTAATGCTAGCCTTATATCCCCACAGTTAAAGCTAGGGGCTTTATGGCGCGAGTGGTAAAATCGTGCTAAAAAGGATCGTAGTGCTGGAAGGGATAGAGCATTTTCAAGCTTCAAAATGTTTGCTGGGATTTTCAGGAGGGGGGGATTCGGTGGCGTTATTTTTTCTCCTACTCGAACATGGTGTGGATTTCGATCTGGCGATTGTGAATCACGGCTTGCGCTCTCAGGCACAAGCAGAAGTGGCGTATGCCTTAGAATTAGGGGAGCGCTACGCTAAAAGTGTGCATGTGTGGCATGCCCCCTTAGAGGGCACACACAACTTAGAGGCTAGGGCACGCGCGTGCCGTTATGCTTTTTTTGATCACTTGAGCACCCAATTTGGCTATACCTTTGTATTGCTCGCCCACCATCTCAATGACAAGCTAGAATGGTTTTTTATGCAATTAGCCAAGGGGGCGAGCTTGCAGACCCTGTTAGGATTTGACGCACTAGAAAATAGGGGGCATTACATCCTCGCGCGTCCCCTTCTCTACACTCCTAAGCGCGCACTTAAAGATTATTTGCATGCCAATGGCTATCGCTATTTTATAGATCATACCAACTACGATCCATGTTTTACACGCAATCTTTTCAGACAAAAATTTAGCGATGCGTTTTTAGAGGCACGCCTTGCAGGGTTTGATATGCCCAGAGGACTTAAGCGCTCTTTTCAGGCCTTACATGAGGAGAAATGCCAGCTCTACCCGTCTATCTCTACTATATCAGTTGCAGGTGTTTGGCTTTTTAAGCAAAACCCCCAAAATCTTTACTACATCGATATGTTGCTTAAACGCTTGGGCTATGTGTTGCGCGCCAAACAGCGCTTAGAACTCGTGCGTCAACATTACAATACCCATATCAAGACTAAGACGCGCATTTATTGCGTGGGCGTATTAGAGGGATTTGTGTTTGTAGGCTCCATGCCCCCCGTATTACAAATTCTCCCTAAAGTCTATAGGGAAGCTTGTCGGCAACATAAAATCCCCCAAACTTTACGGCATGCGCTCTATAGCCCAAAATGGCAAGCAAATTTGGCAGCGATCCAACAAGCCAAGCTCACTCTGAGCGCATCATCAGACTAGCGGGTAGATTAAAATGGGTGATGATCTCTTGTTCTAAGGCGCGTTGTTCCCCTTGATCGCATTCGTGATCATAGCCCAAGAGGTGTAAATAGCCATGGATGAATAATAGCGTGATTTCATCTAGCAAGGAGTGCCCACGCGCGCGGGCTTCTTGGAGGGCTAAAACCACATTGATCACCACGCTACCTAGCAAATTTTGCGCAGGGATTGCCAAAGGAAAGCTCAACACATCGGTGTTTTTGTTGAGGTTTCTAAACTCCAAATTGAGCTGGGTAATCTGGGATTCATCGACTAAGACAAGCTCCACAAAACCCTTAGAGCCTAAATACTCCATGATGGGCAAGAGCTTGGGTAGAAGCCATGCCTCTAGGTCTAAAGGTAAATCCCCTTGACATATTTCTGTATGTAAAAGGATATCTATGCCAATATTCATGCACGCAACCCACAAGCATACAGGAAAAGACTCGCTCGTTTCAATAGGGCAGGTTCCGCCACAATGACTTGCTTGCGAGCTTTGACACATGAGGAGTAGTGGTAATGCATTCGGCAGTTAGGTTAATCTTGTGTGGCCAAAGTGCGCAAATACCCATTTTCACTCAACATGACATACAGCCGCCCTAGCACCTCTTGTTTCTCTTCTAAGTTTAATAAGTCACTCTCCTCGATCTTTTGCTTTAAGAGTCGCTCGATCTCTTTGGTGTCGTAATCCAAATCTTCTAGCGCGTCTAAGATGGTTTGGGCTTCCATGATATTATCAATATGATAGGGTTCTGCCTCCTCTGCATCATGTACATACACACAGCACTCGGTGGGGTGAGTGAAAAGATTATGGCGCATACCCAGCACCTCCTGATATGCTCCCACTAGAAAGAAACCTAAAAAATACTCCTCCTCGCGCACATTCACATCGTGCAAAAAGAGAGGTTTATTCTTATTAAAGCTAATCTCTCCATCGCTATCGCAGGTGATATCCCATAAACTCGCACTCCTGGTGGGTGTGCTCTCTAGCTTATGCAAGGGCATGACCGGAAAACTCTGCTTCAAACCCCAATAATCAGGCAAACTTTGGAAAAAAGAGCAGTTAAGCAAGTAGCGTTCTTGTACCTGTTCTTGGATTTTAATAATGTCATTGTGATCTTTGTGGCTTAAAAAACCAATGGCTTTTTTGATGATGAGATGCCCTAGCACTTCGGCATTGCTGCGATCTTGCAGATCGATATAACCTAAATCAAAGAGGGTAAAAAGGGACTCCATGTGTTCTAGGCTGTCATGCAAGTATTCAATGGCGTTTTTGGCGTTGATATTGTGATAGAGGTCTTCCATTTCTGCCACTAGGGGGGGGTTGTGCTCCTTGAGGCGTAAAATACTCTCATCATAGTCCTGAGAAAAGAGTTCTAACACAGGGGCCACCAGCACGGCATGCGTGGCGCTGATGAAACGCCCTGACTCGATAAAAATATGAGGTTCTAGTTCTTGCTTGTGTTTGACAATCTCTTTGAGCAAAAACACTACATCTCCAGCAAATTCCTCTAGGGTGTAATTGCGCTCGCACTGGTATTTGTGCTGGGCATATTCAATAGCTAACCCGCCTCCAATGTTCACGCTATCCAAGTTAAACGCCCCCATTTTGCGCAGTTCGGCATAAATATTACCCGCCTCCTTGAGGGCTTTTTTAAGAGGGGTGATGTCGCTGATCTGGCTACCAATATGAAAGTGAATCATGCGCAATTGAGCCAGCAGGGCGTGATCTTCTAAGAGACGCATGGCTTCTAATAGTTCTGTGCTAGCTAAACCAAATTTGGCGTGAATCCCTGTGCTCTTAGCCCACATTCCCACCCCAGAGCTGTGTAAGCGCACCCGAATCCCAATCTTGGGACAGAGTTTGCTGCTGCTAATCTCGCGCGCGCGCGCCACCTCTAAGATCGTTTTGAGTTCGTTGAGCCCCTCAATGGTTAAGGTGATGTCTGCGCCCATGCTTGCAGCAATAAAACCCAACTCGATCATCTCTTTATCTTTAAAGCCATTCACGGTGATAGGCGCGCCCTCTTGAATATAGCCCATGGCTAAAATGAGCTCCGCCTTACTCCCCGCCTCTAAGCCATAACAACCCTTAAATTGTTTGGAAATTTCCACTAAAGGCAGCACAAAATGGGGCATGTGATTGACCTTTAGGGGAAAAACCGCCTTAAACGCCCCGCTATAGTTGTACTGGGCGATCGCTTGAGAAAACATGTCAAAAAGCTTACTTACCTGCTTGCTAATCAAATGGGGAAAACGCAAGAGCAGGGGCCCTTTAAAGCCCTGTTCACGCATGTCTAGCACAATGTCTATCAAGCTAGGTTTACGCCCGGCGTTGATTTTAACCAAACCTTCCTCAATCAGGAAATCCTCTTTGCCCCAATAATCCAAGCCATAGTTTTGCATGCACACCTCTAAAAAAAGCGCAGTATAGCAAAAATGCAGGGGTTATGCGCCATAGGTACAGAAATTTCAGAACTTAATCTTGCGTTTACACCAACGCGCGTAAAACGCCGTCCTTGAGGGCGGAGATGTAAGCGTATGTTAAGAAAAACAGAGTTACCCTACGGCAGGTAAGTGGGTTTAGTGAACACTGATTCGGTTTGGAAACACTGGTTTTTATGAGTTAGGAAGCTTCTCCCTTAGAGAGGACGGTTCGTGGCAAATACACCACCATCGTCAAAGGCGATTAGTCTAGGCAGGGAGGTATAGGGCTACTGAGCTCTTTAAGCAGCAAATAGGGGGTTAGAGGTGGCTTTTGGTTTACATGAGGGGCTTCACCAGGCATTTTACCCCTTCTTGAGGTTCTTAAGCACCATCTTAGTGGTTGCTGTGCTGTGTGCAGGGTGCTTGGATCACAAGCGGAAAGCTACCATCTCAAACTCTGCACAAAAGAAAATCTCAGCACGAACCCCTGCAAAGCTCTCACACCCGCACATTGTAGCTACACCACAAAATCCCATTACTCTAGGACAATCAGCTCCAACACCCCCTCCAAACCTTGTCATCATCCAACCAAACATGGCTGTAGAAGCAGGCCATACCTCTACACATCCCTATACGCACAAATCAAACCCTACCCAAGCCAATCACTACTGGCAACTAGATACCCATAAAGACTACCAAAGGGCTAAAACCTATTACCTATTTGCGCCGTAAAGCCCCTAGCTTTAGCTATGGGGATATAAGGCTAGCACCAGCATGGCTGTGCTAATATTTGTGCAATCAAGGGGTAATACCCTTGGGGTTGGGGCATCAACCTTTGGAATAGGGAACGTAAGACTCCAAACGGAGCTGTCCTGCTTGAAGCCGCGATCTCCACTAAAGTTAGAATCCCCTAACTTTAGTTATGGGAGAGTATGTCAACCCTTTCCCTAGAAAATTCACGCCTAAAGCAATGGCGGCAGTTGTGGATACCCTGCTAGGGCAAAGATATGGCTGGGGTGGGATGAATCAGAATCGCGATTGTTCGGCTTTCACCCGCGATAGTTTTGCAAGCTTTGGGGTGTTTTTGCCTAGAAACTCTCTAGCTCAAGTGCGTTATGCCCGTAATACCATCGATCTACATAAAATGCCTGCTTCCAAGAAAGAGGCCTACATTATCAAACACGCCACTCCTTTTGCCACGATTTTATGGTTGAAAGGGCGTATCATGCTTTATTTGGGCACTTATTATGGTCAGGCCATTGTGGCGCATAATGTCTGGTCCGTTTCCATTTCTAAGACCCACAAGCAAGAACATCTCTACCATGTTGAGAAAGCTGTCATCACCACTTTAAAGCTGGGTGCAGAACACAAAAACTTTGCTGAACCTAATCTTTTAATCGATCGCATCGAGGCTATGTCTGATCTTTATACAGGCCTTGCAAGTCAAACTTACATGGTAAGGAAATGACATTGGAGTAGCCTCATAGAGTTTGATTGATTTTATTCATTCCTTCATAATTTAGACTTTGTGCCGATCATGAGGGCTTACGGACGATTGTGAACTTTTGCATTAGGATGTAAATATCTTGGGCTCTAGGGATGTCTATGAATACTTTGGAAGCGGTGTTATGGGGCGTGTTGCTGTGCACGGGTGTGTTATGGTTAGGGGTTTTAGCCATGGTGCTAAGGACGAGTGGAAGAGGCGACTTTAGAGCCTTACAGTGGATGGCGTTTTGGGGTTTCTATGCGCAGGTGCTGTGTGCAAGCTGTGGAATTGTGATCGACTTGTGTTGTATGTTTTTTGGACATGCATACCCCAAGCTTTGGCCCTTTATGGAATTGCTAGGATTGCTAGGAGTGGGGATGATTGGATGTTGGCTGTTTTGGCATGGAAGGGTGGAGAGAGACTAGAATCGAGCTTGGGAGGGGCTTGCTTGAGAATGGGTTGGCATAGGTTTGGGGATTTTGCCACTCTTAGTTTCCCTCAGCTATGCTTGATGGTTGTCCAGGTCAGCGTTCTGTCATAGCCAAGATAAGTCTTGTATGATTTGTTACACCCTGGGTGGTTGGCGTTATACTAACTTGTGATGTTTCATCGGTCACCTATGCGATCTTGGTCTATCTGTATCTTGTATCCAATCCTCTGTCTTTGGTAGGGTAATCTGCTCTGTACCATGGTTATCCATGGAGGTATGGTAGTGTATAGTGCGCGCTTTTTTTGAGCTTGACTAACTGAATAAAACCTCCGAGTATAATATCTTGTACAAGAATTTGATCACTAGTGCTAGAAGCGTAATTTTTGGATTTAGTATAAACCTTATGGTCGATATTTTGGCTCACACAGATCCGGTAGATGTCACCAGCAACAACCCTACATCGTGCGGTTAGTTTCTATGTTTTGATTTCGATTTTGTTTTTTTACCTTGACCTAACATTCCTTTTCTATTTCTTGCTCAAGGTGTATCTCATTGCAACCTAATTGCAAAAGGCGTGCACATATTGTGAAAACCCACAAGCTACCAGAGCTTTTGAGATAGGAGAGTAAATGTGTGGAACTCTATCTAAAATCGTTTTGAGAGCATGCGTGGGAGTTGCCATGGATGATCTGATAAATTTAAAAATTGTAAGTTGCTAATCATTTATTGTGTTGTTCTAAAATCCGCCTCGAAGTTTTTGAAACTTTAAAAAAATAAGGAGATTCTTATGAGACACGGAGACATCAGCAGCAGTCCGGATACAGTAGGTGTAGCGGTTGTGAATTACAAAATGCCTAGGCTGCACACCAAGCAAGAGGTGCTAGAAAATTGCCACAATATCGCTAAGATGATTGCGGGAATCAAAACAGGCTTACCGGGGCTGGATTTGATCATCTTTCCCGAATACAGCACACAGGGGATTATGTACGATAGGCAAGAGATGTTTGACACAGCCGTTAGCGTTCCAGGTGAGGAAACCACTATTTTTTCTGAAGCATGCAAGAAAAATAAGGTGTGGGGAGTGTTTTCTCTCACTGGTGAAAAACACGAACAAGCGCACAAAAACCCTTATAACACTCTGATTCTTATCAATGACAAAGGTGAAATCGTGCAAAAATACCGCAAGATTTTGCCCTGGTGCCCAGTAGAATGCTGGTATCCTGGAGATAAAACCTATGTGACAGAGGGGCCAAAGGGTATGAAAGTTTCTTTAATTATCTGTGATGATGGAAATTATCCTGAAATTTGGCGCGACTGTGCCATGAAAGGGGCCGAGCTCATCGTGCGTTGCCAAGGCTACATGTACCCCGCTAAAGAACAGCAAATCAACATGGTTAAAACCATGGCATGGGCAAACCAATGCTATGTAGCTGTAGCCAATGCAGCTGGGTTTGATGGGGTCTATTCCTACTTTGGGCACTCCAGCATTGTGGGCTTTGATGGACGTACTTTAGGTGAGTGCGGAGAAGAGGAAAATGGTATCCAATATGCTCAGCTTTCAGTCCACCAAATCCGTGACGCTAGGAAATATGATCAAAGCCAAAACCAACTCTTTAAACTCATGCATCGGGGCTATAGCGGGGTGTTTGTCAGCGGTGATGGAGATAAGGGCGTGGCTGAGTGTCCCTTTGAGTTCTATAAAACTTGGGTCAATGATCCTAAGAAAGCCCAAGAAAATGTGGAAACATTCACTCGCAAAAGCATTGGGGTAGAATCTTGTCCAGTTTATGATTTACCACATTCATGAGGGCTGATTAGAGCTTTGCTTTCAATCAAGGGCTACTCTTTGACTGGGGTTGTGGTCTGCTTTTGCCGACAACTCAGCAGTGTGGTTCTTGGTCTTGTACTAGTTTTTTGCGAAAGTAGCAAGGGAGCTGGTAAAGCTCCTGGATGTTGAACACTCCTTCTGGATTTTTCTAGTTCAGTGCCTTTGACGAAACTACTTTGGCATAGACAAGGCCCTTGAAATCCTCAAAAACATCTTGAACCTCAAGAAGTGATGCCCCTTGTGCTTCTGCTCACAACCCTAGGCCTAGGGCTT
>NZ_JAERIS010000031.1 GCF_017979425.1 Helicobacter salomonis
TTAGAAGGCCTCCTAGCCAATTCTGTGCCCAAATACCTTTGAGACAACCTCAGCTCACGCCTGGGTTTTTGAAGCGGGGTCTAAAAAACCCGCTTTGTAGGTGATGTGTTCATTAACATTCGTGGGGTTTATTGAGATTGGGGTGAGGGGCGGTTTTCTACTCCATGCGCACCTTAGTAGAAGGCTTTGTCAATGAAACAAAGCCACTTGTTTTGTGAAGCTAGTAACTTTTAATGTAATCCCCTCAGAGGATTTTAAAGGAAATGATATGGAAAAGATAGAGTGGAATGGGGAGCAGAAGGCAGAGTTTCAGAGATTATTGCGGGAATTTGTGAGACGTATAGATGTCAAGATAGAGGGTAAAGATCGGACATTGAAGGGCATGGAAACATCTGACTTAAAGAAAGATTTTAATCTCCTTTTGAATAGTATTGGCTATGAATGTGATCCCCGTTTTGGACAGGGCACGATCGCGGGTTCTGGCAACGCAAACTTTAAAGATGACAGAAGACCGTCAATTGTCTTTTGCCGTCAAGATATCCTCAAAGAACACCTTGTCAACGGAACTAAACTCAAGCAGAGTGAGGGTTTTTATATCTGGTTTGCCTACTATTGGCGCGACCCCCTAGTAAGGCGCACGACTGACCCTCAAGATGGGTTTCATCTGTGCATAGGTAGAGCAGAAGGGAGCCTAGATGAGTGTAAAAGATGTCTGGCATATGAACCACTCTTTGTTAAGAATCCAGAAGGTTTTAACGAGGAAAGAGTTTACCCTGATTTGGAACCTAATTTGGAAAAAATCACAGACTATTTTTTAGAATTAGTAGCTATTTTTAATGCAATCCCCCAAGAGCATTTTAGACCAATTAACAATCTACGCACACTGCCCCAACAAATCATCGCCATACCAGAGAAAATCCCCATGAATAATTCCCCCAAAATCCCCCTAAACCAAATCCTCTATGGACCTCCGGGCACGGGTAAGACCTACAACACCATCAATAAGGCGTTAGAGATTTTGGGACACGACACCACTAATATGAATCGCAAGGAAACCAAAGCCCTTTTTGATCAATATAAGCAAGAGGGGCGTATTGACTTTGTAACTTTCCACCAAAGCTATGGCTATGAGGAATTTGTAGAGGGGATCAAACCGGAGATGGATAGTGAGCAGGAAAGTAGCGAGCAGGTGCGCTATAAAGTTGAGGATGGGATTTTTAAGAGAATGTGCCAAAAGGCACTAAAAAACTATCAAGACTCTCTTAAAACAGATGAGGCGATCGCTGAGGAAATCGGGTTAGAGGAGCTATTAGAGGAATACGCGCAAAACATTCAAAACAAACTCGATCAAGGAGAAGTTCTTAATTTTCATGCGCGCATGAAAATTAAGGCTGTGTGTCGGTCTCAGAAAGGGGATTTTCGATCGATCCGGCTTGGGACAGACGGGTCAGATGTTTCGGCATGGCAGAGTTTAACAAAAGATGTTCTTGTGCGGGATTACTTAGATTTTAAAAATGGCAAAATCCATAGCTATAAAGACATTAAACCTACTTACGAATCGCAATCCAAAATGCATGGTAATGCCCCCTATTACTATGTGTTGCTCACAGAACTTAAGAAATTTGAGGAGACCAAATATAAATCTGAGATCCAACAACCCCTCAAAGCCCCCGCCAAGCAACCCTATATTCTTATCATCGATGAGATCAATCGGGGGAATATTTCTAAGATTTGTGGGGAGCTTATTACCCTCATAGAAGAGAGCAAACGCATAGGTAATAGCGAGGCATTGCGGGTTACTTTGCCTTATAGTAAAGAGTCCTTTGGCGTGCCCGATAATCTTTACATCATTGGCACGATGAACACCGCTGATCGTAGCATTGCCTTGCTAGATACTGCCCTGCGCCGTAGATTTACCTTTGTAGAGATGATGCCTAATCCTGCTTTGCTTGGTGATTGTGAGGGGGTTGATTTATCAGCCCTTTTAGAGGCGATGAATGCGCGTATAGAGTTTTTGCTAGATAACAACCACACCATTGGGCATAGCTACTTTTTAGGACTTAAAGACTTAGAGAGCTTGCAAGAGTGCTTTAAAAATAAAATCATCCCGCTTTTGCAAGAGTATTTTTATGACGATCACGCCAAAGTTTCAGCGGTACTAAATGGCAATGGCATGCTAGAGGTTAAAGAAGTCCAAAAAATGGGGGCTATTTTAGGAAAACTCGTAGAGGACTTTGTAGATATGGATAAAAAAGTCTATCATCTCACAGAGTCTAAAGGGTGGAGGGCTGAACAATTTCAAGCCATTTATGGGGGCACTAAGCAAAATGAGGGGCAGACACAATCTAATGAGCCTAGTGCCCAAAATGCAAACCCATGAAAACCACCCCCACGCTCTATTTGGCCGAATACCAAACCTTTAGCCAAGCGGATATCGAGAAGTGCTTGGGGGAGTACAAGGCTAAAGCTCCCAAGATATGGGAAATCCTGAAAGATTTTGCCCACCAAGAGGCCAACCACGCTTTTTTGAGGTTTAAAAATAAGCACACCCTCAAAACCCAAAACTATGTGGGCTTAATTCAGGTGGGGGGCTTTTGCATTGAGATACTACCTAAGATTTGCGGGCGAGATTTAAAGAGAGAGGATTTAAAGAAACATTGCGACTGCAAAATGAAAATCCCCAAACTCGATCGCGCAAAGTTTCAAGATCAGGTAAGAGAATTTGTAGAGCTGCAAAGTAATCCAAAATCCCCACAAAAACCCTCATGCTCCCTCTGCCATGCTAAACAAGTGCTTTATAATTGTCTGATCACTCTTAAAGATGCACCTTTTAAGCAAAGCCAATTTTCTGAGCTCAGTAGTGCACACTTGCCCCTGCTAGATGTCTTTATCCAAATGTTTTTAGAGGAGTGTGCCCAGCTTATCAAACGGGGGTTAAAGCAGGATTATCTAGCTATCTCTGAGAATCGCCCCTTTCTTAAAGGCAAGTTAGAGTTTGCCCATCACCTCAAAACCAATATGATCCACAAAGAACGCTTTTACACGACTAGCGACGAATACAGTTTAGATGTCGCGCCTAATCGCCTCATCAAATCCACGCTCAAAATGCTTAAAACCCTAGTTCTGAGCCCTTTGAGTCAAGAAAAATTGCATTCCGTGTGCTTTGTCTTTGATGAGGTGAATCCTAGTAAAAACATCGATGCAGATTTTGCCAAAAGCGCTCATGCCAGCCGTTTTAAAGAATATGAAAATCTTTTAGCATGGTGTGATCTTTTCTTGCGCAACAAAAGCTTAACCTCTTATAGTGGAGTGGAGCGGGCTTATGCGTTGTTATTCCCTATGGAGAAACTTTTTGAATCCTTTGTAGGGCATTGGTTAAAAAGAGTGGATTGTCATGTGCGCTTGCAAAAGCAAAATAGAAAATACCTCATGGAAGCGCAAAATTCTCAAAGTTGCTTTGCCATGTTCCCCGACATTGTGCTAAAAAAAGATGGTAAAACTATTATTTTGGATACCAAATGGAAACTCATCCAAGAGCAAAAAGGTATATCCCAAGACGACCTCTATCAAATGTGGGCGTATGCGAGCAAATACGCCTTTCTTAAACAAGAACAAGAACAAGAACAGTCAACACCCCAAATCCAAGTGTGGTTGGTCTACCCTTACCAAGGAACAGAAGAAACGCAGACATTGACTTTTAAGGCTAGCGAGTTATTTGGTCAAGGACCTATTAAGCTTTCTATGCGCTTTTTTCCACTAGGAGTATTTAATGATCCTCCTGCGAGCGGAAAATAAACTTATCAATTTTAAAGAAGATCAGTGCGCCAATACTCTGCCCTAAAAACAAGTTGAGCCAGAGAGGGGTGTGCATCCACTCAAACAGGAGCATGAAGGGTAGCATCACCACAGCTGAGACCATCCAACGCACCCAGTAAATGAAAAAGAGTCTAGTCTTGTATTCCTTGAGAAATTTCAATTGCTTGAGAAACTCCATCCATGCTCCTAAAACTTGAATAAGAAATGGCACGCACCACACACTCGACCAAAAAGAAAGGATCACAGAATAGGAGTGGTGCTAAACCCCCTCCTCAAATCCGCATTGTTAAGACTTTTTAGACCACAATTCTTCAATGCGTTTGCCGTAGTGTGGATCGGCTTTTGTGAAGTGCTCTAACTGGCGCTTGATGATATCGCTAGGCACGCCCTGCATGGCATCCGCGACATTTTGGCAAGTGCGTTCTTGCTCATCTTTAGGCATTAAGCGGAAGAGATCGCCCGCTTGCGTATAGTAATCTGTGTCATAATCCCTAAAATTATAGGCATAAGCAGCCATTTCATCGGCGAGCTTGCTCAATTCCAGCTTGGGTTCTCTAGCATGGGGAGCTTCTTTATAGCCGGGTAAGGAACTGGGCTCGTAGTTGCGCATGGCTCCGTAGTATCCGCTGGTCATGAAGCCGTCCCTAGAGGAGGTGGCAAAGGGGCAGCGAGGCGCATTAACAGGCAACTGGCTATGGTTGATCCCTAAGCGGTAGCGGTGGGTATCTCCATAAGCAAAGAGTCGCCCCTGCAACATGCGATCAGGACTGTAGCTGACACCGGGTACCACATGGGCGGGGTTAAAGGCAGATTGCTCTACTTCAGCGAAGTAGTTTTCAGGGTTTTTGTTGAGCTCTAAGATACCTACCTCAATGAGTGGATAATCTTTATGACTCCACACCTTTGTGACATCGAAAGGGTGGAATTTATAGTTCTTCGCATCGCTCTCAGGCATGACCTGCACGCAAAAACGCCACCTAGGGTAATCTTTTTTCTCAATAGCTTCAAAGAGATCACGTTGGTGTGAATCCATGTCGTGCATGCGGATTTTGGCCGCCTCTTCACTGGTGAGATTTTGAATACCTTGCAAGGTTTTAAAATGGAATTTCACCCAAAAACGCTCGTTTTTCTCATTAACCAAGCTAAAAGTGTGGCTTCCATAGCCATTCATGTGGCGATAGGTCTTGGGAATACCTCGATCGCTCATCAAAATGGTAACTTGGTGCAGACTCTCAGGCACTAAGCTCCAAAAATCCCACACCATCGTGGCGTCTTTAAGGTTAGTTTTCGGGTGGCGTTTTTGAGTGTGGATGAAGTCGGGGAACTTGATAGGGTCTCTAATAAAAAACACGGGGGTGTTATTGCCCACGATATCCCAGTTGCCCTCTTCCGTATAGAGTTTAAGCGCAAATCCCCTAGGATCGCGTTCAGCATCAGCAGAACCCTTTTCACCCGCTACGGTGGAGAAGCGTAAAAAGCAGGGGGTCTTTTTGCCTACTTCGCTAAAAAGTTTAGCCTTGCTGTATTTTGTAATTTCAGTGTTTGTGATGGTCAAGGTTCCATAGGCCCCGCTCCCTTTAGCGTGCACCACCCTCTCGGGAATCCTTTCGCGATCAAAATGGGCAAGTTTTTCTAAAAACCAAGTGCTTTGCAGTAAAACAGGACCTCTGGGCCCAGCTGTGAGCACATCTTGGTTATTACCAATAGGCGCACCAACGGCATTGGTCAGGACGACATGCTTATCCATAAAAAATCCTTTCAAAATTAGATGAGGCGATAGGATCACATCAGAGCAATCCTTTCTTAATTATAGTGTTAAGATGGTAAGTTTTTTAAACAAATTGTGATAAAAGAGTTAAAATACCGATCATATTCTCAAAAAGTTACACTCTGTAACATCTTTACCATTTGTCCTTGAAAGTTTCCAGCATTTAAGTATGAAAGACGGCTTACGCTTTGGTTAAGTACATAATCCACTTAAAGACGCGTATCGAGTTTTCTATAGTGGTGCAAGGCAAGGCCACACAAGAGCCCAAAGGGGAGTACAATCCCCAACTCAGGATAGAAGAGGCCAGCAATGCTAAATTTTCCCAATGCAAAGAAAAGCCCCCAAAGAATGAGAGAGAGAATGATGAATTTTAAACTCAAGAGTGCAAGATTCTCATAACGGGCGAGGTTAGGGGTATAACGGGCAATTAAAATGGCAGTAAGAGGCACAAAAAAGGGTAAGAAAATAGATACATAGAGAAAAGCGCGGACTTTTTTAGTATCTCCATGCTGTCTATAAAGCACGCGTAGAGAACGCAGCGCATCTGCAATGGAAACGGCAGGTTTATTTTGATAGATGGTGTCAAGCACTTTGGGGTGAAAGCCCTTGAGAGTTTTCAGCAAGGCGCTATTTTCCAGGCGTAAACCTTGTGGTCCTAGTGCAAGAGGTGTGGGCAATAGGGCAGTGGTGGCATCGTGCAACACCCAGTATTTATGTTCAAAAACTGCGTGATTGGCTTGTGCGACTGCACTCAATTCATTATTGGTTAATGTAAAAATCTTGACATTTTGTGCGCTTTGCAAGAGAGGGTTAATCTTGCCAAAATAGACATAATCGTCATTATACTTGACCAGCAAATTTTCAGACATATTGCTCGAGCTATCCTTATAGATAATCTGCTCTGCTTTTTCTTGCATGTATACAAAAGGTGTGGCGTTAAGACCTATGAAAACTGCGATAAAAAATAGGTTGATAGCGAGCATGGGTTGCAAGATTTGCTTGATTGAGTAGCCGATGGCCAGCAGGGCACTGTATTGATTAGAACGAATAAAGGCGATGTAAAAGAGCACGAGGCCCAAGAGCAAGGAAATAGGCAGAGTGTAATTGAGCGCATAGAGACCGTCGTAAACAAAGAAGAGTAAAATGAGGTTGGCAGCATCGGGGAATTTATCTGCATACTGCAAACTATCAATTCCAATGAAGAAAAATTCTAGCGCCATCAAAATGATGAGGCAATATTTGAGGTAATAAGAACCTACGAAGAGCCAGAGTCGCATCGGAGAGATTTATGGGGATTGAGTGTAAAACGATTTTGCATGCGCGCGAAATCGTCAGATTCCAAGTAAAAGCACAGTGCTTCAAGCGTATGTGCCAGAACTTGCTGTTTCAGGGGTTCTTCATGGGATTGGAAGCGTTCCAGAACATGCGTGTGTGCGTCCACACCGCGCCCAATCCCAATCTTGACTTTGTAGAATGGGTGGGGATAATGTGCTTCTATGGATTTGAGGCCATTATGCCCTCCATGACCCCCTTTCTGCTTGAATCGCAATGCACCCAAGGGTAGGTCTAAATCATCATGCACCACCACCAACGCCCGCACATCATGGTAGTGCAAAAACATTTCTAAAGCCTCTCCAGAGGCGTTCATATAAGTGGTGGGTTTTAGCAGGTAACAAGAATATTGCACTAAAAAAGCAGACTGGTAATTAGCGGTGTACCTAAACTCTGCATGGAGTTCATGCGCCAAGAGGTCTAGGATATCAAAGCCCACATTGTGGCGTGTATGGGCGTACTCAGAGGTCGGATTTCCTAAACCACAAATAAGTCGCAAGGGTTATTTTGCCTTAATCACTCCCACAACAGCGTTGTTAGGATTTTCTAAAATCCTCACTGATTGGGGCAATTCCAAATCGCGCACCAAAATCACATCGCCTACATCTAAAGAGGATACATCCAGTTCAAAGCTAGAAATGAGGTGCTCAGGTTGGCATTCTACATGCACACGACTCTTGGAAAGCATCAAAATCCCCTTGTTTTTGAGTCCTACGGGTGTTCCATGCACCTTCACGGGGACATAGAATTTAGACACCATGCCCGAGTTAAGCACGAGCAAATCCACATGCATGAGGGCATTGCTCACGGGGTCTTTTTGATAGCTTTGCACAACCACATGGTAAGCGCATTCCCCCACCTTTACCTGAAAATCCAAGTTAGGTTTGTTTTTGACAAAGCGGATAAAGTCATTGGTCTTGAAGCTGGCATAGACATTAGGCACCCGATTGCCATAGAGATTGGCAAGTAGATAACCCTCTTTACGCAACGCCTTTCTTTGAGATTTAGATAGATCGCCCCTGACTTGGCCCTCTAACATATGCTTCCTTTACGAAAAAATAAGCCCTCATTCTAACACATTCTAGCTTAAGTAGTTGATTTATCCTAGGCTTGCCTTGTATCTTGACATACTCTCCCATAACTAAAGTTAGGGGATTCTAACTTTAGTGGAGATCGCGGCTTCAAGCAGGACAGCTCCGTTTGGAGTCTTACATTCCCTATTCCAAAGGTTGATGCCCCAACCCCAAGGGTATTACCCCTCGATTGCACAAATATTAGCACAGCCATGCTGGTGCTAGCCTTATGGCGTGGCTGGTAATCTGGCTTTGAACTTATAAGGCCGCATACGGAAGATTTGTGCTATAAAATGCGGAGGCAATGTGTAGGGTTGGGGTGTTAACTCTTGGAATAACAACCATAAAGCCTCTTGCGGAGTGGGTTTTGATGATGCCATGAACCTCATGGCTGGGTAATCCATTAATCTTTAGCTGTGAGAATATGTCGACAAAAAGTAAGATGGCCGTGCGGTATTGGTGTCTGGTGTGGGTGTTGGTGGGGAGTTTAGGGGCTAAGAATCTGAGCTACATGTCCTCTTCCTATCAAGCCGGGATGGTGTTCTTAAAAGCGCGGGGTACTACGAAACTCTTGCAAGGAGCGTCCATTACCTGGGGTTATGAGGTGAACCCCAAACACGATTGGGCCTATTCACGCTACTATATCTTCTTAGATTATGGCAATGTGCTGTTAAAGCCACATTCTCTCACTCAAGTTAATCTCTTTACTTATGGGGTGGGAGGTGATTTTATGGTGGCTTATAATAAAAATCCTGTCAATTCTTGGGCTTTTTTCTTTGGCTTGCAGCTTGGTGCCAATACCTGGCTTGTTAACCAAAAGGCTAAAAACATTGTGCGCAACACATGGAACTCATTCAGAGACCTCGTATTCAAGTCCCAGTCTACTTATTTTAGAGCGATCGGAACTTTCGGTGTGCAGTTTCGCACTATCGTGGCATGGCACATCGTAGATGTAGAATTAGGAATGAAAATCTTTTTAAATCCGGAGCCCAAGAGCGCCTTCGAGAGAAGTGTGGTATTCTTCATCTCTCATGCATGGCACTTTTGAGTAGGGGTCCTAAGACCCCCGGAGAGACTAAAGCTTGCTAGCGTAGTCTCTGAGATATTCTTTTACACCTTCGTGCGTAGGTTTCATGCCCGCATCGCCTTTTCTCCATCCAGCAGGACATACCTCGCCATTTTCTTCAAAGAAAACAAGAGCGTCTACCATGCGCAACATCTCATCTACATTCCTGCCTAGAGGGAAATCATTGATGACAGCATGGCGTACTTTTTGATGTTTGTCAATCAAGAAAGAACCACGAAGCGCGACGGCATCGTCAAAGAGCACATCATAACTTCTGGAAATTTCTTTTTTGACATCCGCTACCATAGGAAAGCTCACTTGACCAATACCGCCCTTGTCCACAGGAGTATTTCTCCAAGCGTAATGCACTACTTCGGTGTCAATAGAGACCCCAATAATCTTGAACCCTTTTTCCTCAAAGTCCTTAACGCGATGGTCAAAAGCGATAATTTCAGAGGGGCACACAAAGGTAAAATCTTTAGGCCAGAAAAACAGCACAGCACCATTTCTACCGAGGTTCTTAGAAAGCTCAAAATCTTCAACCACTTGGTTATTAGGTAACACAGCCGTGGCTTTAAAATCAGGGGCTAATTTCGTAACTAGCATTAAAACTCCTTAAGATTGTTTTGTGTCAAAAGACGCGACACTATAGTGAAAACAGCCTGAATAATCAAGAGGTATGAGCTATAATCACACCAATACCACTTCAAGTACAAGGATTGAATTGAGACGCAACCTATCTTTCAAGATGTTTAGGCGTTCCATCGTCCAACTTTTCTCATTTTTCAGCCAACGCGATAAAAAAATTATCTTCTTCTTGGTGGTGATGTCTGTGGGACTCTCAATTTTAGAAGTGCTCACTATTAGCATGATTATGCCCTTTATCACTCTAGCCAGTACACCCGATTTGATTTTAAACCATCCCTACAGCGCCACTCTATACAAGTGGCTTCATTTTAGTAGTCCCTTGCATTTCATGTTTGTCTTTAGCTTCGTGCTCGTGAGCCTGTATTTGTTTAGAATGGCCTATAGTGTGTGTTTCACCTATTTGAATAGTCGCTTTGCCAATAAAAAAGCCCATATGATCGCCCAGCAACTCTTTTTGCGCCATATTCAGGCATCCTATTTGGAACACACTAACTTGCACTTGGATCGCATCCGCAATACCATCACCGCTAAAAGTAGCCAAACTATGGAGGGGTTTAGCGCATTATGGAATCTGTTTTCAGAAGCCATGGTGATCATGTTTTTGTATGTTTTGCTTTTGTTAACCAACTGGAAAATGACTTTGGTGTTGAGCGTCTTACTGCTCTTGCAAGTGTTTTTTATCACTAAGCACATGTCCCGTTCGATTCAAAGAAGGGGCCATGTTGTCGTGACTTCGGGTGAAAACTCCCTTAAAGTGCTTTCAAAGTTCTTTGGGAATTTCAAGCTCACACGACTCAAAAACAACCATTTGGAGGCCTGCAGGCGTTTTTCTGAATACAGTCTCAAGAGTGCGCATGCCAAGATCGCTTACCAGACAATGCAAGCAATGCCTAGTCGAATTTTAGAAACCGTGGGCTTTAGTTTGCTAATCCTAGCGGTTGCCTATGTGCTTTACAAATATGGGGAAGCTCAAATGGTCTTACCCATCATCTCTATGTATGCTCTAGCTTTGTATCGCATGTTGCCCTCTATTAGTAGAATTTTGGGGCATTACAACACCATTGCCTACAACCAGCGAGCTATTAATGTTGTGTTTAAGGAATTCCATGCGCCCATTCAACATGAAGGAGATGCGCCTCTTGAGTTCACACACAGCATTCAATTACGCCATATTGATTTTGCTTACAAGCTCCAAAACCCTATTTTGCGCGATTTCAACCTCACAATTTACAAGGGACAAAAGGTCGCTTTTGTGGGGCCTAGTGGGTGTGGTAAGTCGACTTTAGTAGATATTTTGATGGGCATGTTCACCCCCAGTCGTGGGGCTATTTATGTAGATGACAAACCGCTCAATGCGGAAAATATCAAGAGTTGGCGCCAAAAATTTGGCTACATTCCCCAAAATATTTATCTCTTTGATGGTAATGTTGCTGAAAATATCGCACTTGGCAGCCCTTTACAAGAAGAGCGACTCGTAGAAGTGTGCAAAATGGCGCACATCTACGATTTTCTAACCCAACACGAAGGTATTTATACCCAGGTGGGCGAGGGGGGGGTGAAACTCAGCGGTGGGCAGAAACAACGCATCGGCATCGCGCGCGCCCTCTATGATAACCCTGAGATTTTGGTGCTAGATGAAGCCACCTCTGCGCTAGATACCTCCACGGAGAGCAAAATCATGGAGGAAATTTACAATGTTGCTCAAGATAAAACCCTGCTTGTCATCGCACACCGACTGAGCACTATTGAACGCTGCGATGTGGTCATCGATCTGCAAAGTATGCAGCACAATCCTGCAAGTTAAAACGTTGAAAACTCTCAAGATAGCCAGCGCGATCCACACCTTCAACTAAGGTTTTAAGCTCGGGATTGTTGTAGCCTAAAAACGCAATTTGGTTCTCGCGTGCGCAGAGATAATCATTAGAGCTATCTCCGATGAGCACCATGTCTTGAGGTGCATAGGCGTATTTCTCGATCAAATGCGCCACAACCTTAGGCTTGGCAGGTGGACTTCCCTCAATGCTTTGAAAATAAGGTGTGATTTCCAAAAATGCACAGAGTGCTTGCAATTCTGTATGTAGAGCAGCTGAAGCGACATGAAAGGGATAACTCTTGTGGTGGGTTTGGATAAAGTGGAGCACTTCAGCATTGAGATGACTCTTAGAAAAGAGTTCTTTAGAGATGATTTGGCCAAACTCTAGTACCAGTGCGTCTATTTGGTGTGCCTCTAAAGGGGTGCCTAAAATATGGCGGTAAAAATAGTCAATCTTTTCATTTCTGGAGATTCCTCCGCTTTTGTAATGGTATTGCTCAAATTGTTGCCATGCTCGAGTACTCACATTTCCAAATAGCTGTTTATAGCCTGCACATTTCAAGTGCATGCTATCAAAAATCACCCCATCAAAATCCCACACCACAACTTTAAATTCCATAGACACTCCTTTTGCATGAACTCTAACAAAATCAGATTAACCGCCCAAATTTGCGTTGCCGTTGTTGGAAAGCACAGATGATAGCTTGTAGGTGCGTGGGTGTGAAATCGGGCCAAAGTACAGGGCTAAAAAAGAGTTCAGCATAACTAGATTGCCAAAGCAAGAAATTAGATAGACGCATTTCTCCTCCCGTGCGCACAAGCAAATCCACATCGGGCATACCCGCAGTGTCTAAATGCGCTCCAATGAGCTCCTGCATATTGTCTCCGCTCTTTTGAGAGTGCAAAATTTGCGCGCAGGCACGGGCAATCTCATCGCGCGCGCCGTAGTTGAGGGCGAGCACTTGGGTGAGTGCGCGGTGATGTTCCGTGTCTTTTTCTAAAGCTAGAATCGTTTGGCGTAAATCGCGATTAAAACGCTCCAAGTTTCCAATGGCCTTGAAGCGGATTTGGTTTTCTAAATAAGTAGACCTCTCTTGGATGAGGTACTTCTTCAGCATACGCATCAAGAAGTCCACCTCTCTTTGGGGGCGATTCCAGTTCTCTGTAGAAAAAGCATAGAGGGTAAGATAAGCGATGTGATGTTTCGCACACCAAATCGTGATCTCACGTAGGGCGAGCACCCCGCGCCTGTGCCCATAAGTGCGGGGTTTGCCCTGTTTCTTAGCCCATCTCCCATTTCCATCCATGATAATGGCCAAGTGCGCCAACGCATTCATTGCGATATATAGAAACCCCACTATTCCTTAAATCTTCAATTCTCACGCCAAAGGCTGGAAATCTCCATGCTATCCAAGAATGCCTTAAGAGATGGTCGCTTAAAACTTTTTGCGCTCCACATCCTTTAAGATTTCTTCGGAAATGCGGTTGATGTCTTGAGAAGCACTCAGAGAGTCGCGCGCGATTGCGATATTGCTCTGCGTATCTTGCTTAAATTCTTCCAAAGATTGGTTGATTAATTCCACTTCTTTGGCCTGGTTTTGAATACTTGATGAAGTGTCAGAGATGCTCTGCACCAAGACATTGATATTGGTCTCGATCTCACTAAGAGATTTTTGAGTGCGCTCAGCGAGCTTACGCACTTCATCAGCCACTACCGCAAAGCCTCGCCCATGCTCACCTGCGCGTGCAGCTTCAATCGCAGCATTGAGGGCGAGTAAATTAGTCTGATCGGCGATATCGCGGATAATTTCCACAATATGCTTAATATCCTGACCTTGCTGAATCATTCCCTCACTCTTGTGGGCCACCTCTGTAATGCCACTGGTGATCCCCCCGATACTCCCAATAGTCTTATCCAGACTATTGTTTTGATTATTGGCAATCTCATTGAGGCGATCCACACAGCTATTGAGCACATTTACCTTACTATCCAATTCCCTTGCAAAATCCGCAGAGGTGCTGAGCATGCGCTTGGTTTCATTGGCAAGTGCATCGAGCACCACCTCAATGTGCCCACTGGCATTGGGGATACCCTTTCTGAAATCGTATTCAGAATAGCGTTCAAACGCTTCGTTAATGGTTGCCATGTGTAGCCCAATATTCTTCTGCATATAGAGAATAATGTTGTTAATATTCTTTTTGAGTGCAATCAAGGAGGGGTTACTAGGCTCGGCATTGATGGTTTGACTAAAGTCTCCCATTTCCACTTTGGAGGCAACCTCAATACTGTTTTGTACGGCCTTTTCATCTTGCACAATGGTTTGCTGGACTCGTTGGATGTTTTCATTGATAGAGCTTTGTATTTTACCTAGATCGTCCGCACTGGTAGCAGGAATGAGTTGGATATGATCGGGCGAAACTTCGTGGCGCAGAATTTTAAAGAAATTCTCCAAATTACGAGCAACATTACCAATGCGCTTGCTCATCAGTGTGTACAAGAGCCAGTAAATGATGCCAATCACCACAACCAGACCAACTATCCCTGTAAGGCGCACCGTCATTTTAATCGAATCAATGTCTCTAAACACCCGTTTCTCGCTACGCACACCCACCACGGCCCAGTGATAATTGTTGGTATTCTTTCTGAAAATGCTAAAGGAAAAGATAGCCCCATAAGACATTTCATGACTCACCTTGGAATACACTTGAAGTACTTTTTTCTCATTTTTCTGTATGATGGGCAAGCCTTGTTGGCTAAATTCTGGATTGAACTCTTTCCATGCATGTCCGCGCCATTCTTTATTGTTATGCACCACTAGTAGAGTTCCATCTTCTGCGATAAGATTGAATTTTGTATCCCCCACGCCATAAGCCTTGAGCACATAATCATAACGATCAATGTTGATAAAAACCGTGATAGCCCCCTTAAATACGCCTTGATCGTCTCTTAGAGGATAGATGATGTCTACTCCATAAATGGTGCTCCCATCTTGCATGGTGCGCAAATAGGGTTTGTTCAAGATTAAATCTTCACCCGGCTTGCTCACCTTTTCGTAGAGAGGATTGTCGTAGAGCTTGGGTGCTGGCATGACCTTGATATGACCTGAACCTATAAGGCTATTAGGGTCATTTTCTCCCTGCGTGGATTTCTCAAATAAAAAGGCATTTGCATGATCGTCCTCCAACGCGATAGAGAGGGCATACACCGTCCGTGTATAGTAGAGATACTCACTCAAAAGTGTCTTTTTAAAGGCCATGTCGGCAGAGCCATTTTTTAAAAGCGCAGTTCTCAAAATGTGGAGGCGCACCAGTGAGCGCGTAATACTATCTTGCACCCCTTTCCCGGCATTACGTACCTGAGCCTGCAAACGATTAAGGGCCTCTTCTTCCAACAATCTTTCCACCTTGAAAGAGACAATATAGGTTATCGCTAACACTAGAATCACCAGTGCTGATCCGATGGCCAACACCATTTTACTTCTCAAGGTTATATTTTTAAACATAGATTCCTTTCACATTACAAATGAAGAAGGCCTAGTTTAGCACTTTTTGTAGAAATTATACCTATCTGAGATGAGAACACACTGCCCATGCAAGATACGGGCTTAAACTCAAATTTTCTTGAGCTTCCACCAAAAACAAAGGTCGGTATACCAACGCTTGAAAGTTTTTTGAATCTTGTAAAAAATGTAGTCGCGCAAAACTTTCTTGGTTAAGAGCGGCTCTAGGCATGAGAGATACGCTTTTGAATCTTTGTCAGCTATCCAACGATCGTAGCGCTCAAAATAAGTCGTTGTGAAAGGCGTGCGCACCAAAGCGCGAATCCAAAGTGGGGCCGCGTGGAAATTTTGAGGCTCCCATGGCTTGATCTCACCACAAAAATGCCACATGATCACCTCATTGGTATTTTGCACTGCCTGATGGATGGGATGGTTAGGAATATTGAAGTGGAAAGGATTGGTGTTGTAAGTATGGGGCAATTCTAGCATATATCCATGGCACAACAAGGTTAATGCATCCTGTTCTGGATAACAGAGCCCATGTCCCTTGTGTGCAAAAAACTCGATACACTGCTCTTCAAGATTACTTTTGCGCCAGGCTTTAAGATTAAAAACAGCAAACCCCATATTGAAGGGATTTTCATAGAGGATTTGCCATTGTTCGGGGGATAAAAAATGTCTATCGATGGTTATTTTTTTGCTAGAAGCCACTATCAGACGCGTCCTGATTGCCTCTGCGACACTGGCATCACCTCTGAATTCTTTAGCAACAGCTAGGTAGTATGGATCGTCTGTATTCAAAGCAAAATAACTCTCACTCATATCTTTGACAAACACGACATCTACATCACATGTGATGAGCTTATCGTATTGGGGAAATAAAGAGGGCAAAATAAAACGGGCTAGGACAAAGGGCGAAAAGCGTTCTAGTGCAATAGGGTCTACGCTCCTCAGTATCAGATCAAACTTTTCAGATAGGGTTCTGTTGTTCTGTTGTTCTGTTGTTCTGTTGTTCTGTTGTTCTGTTGTTCTGTTGTTCT
>NZ_JAERIS010000032.1 GCF_017979425.1 Helicobacter salomonis
ATAGAAAATCAAGGATAGGGGCATTCATCTAACTCGCTAAAACAAATGCGACGCATTTGCTAGAGTGGGGTTTCTGCTGAGGAGTTTTAAATTGTCCTCTAAGTGCATGGCATTGTTTTTGAGGTTTTTAAACTGCTTTTCTAAGCCTGCACGCTCTTGCTCTTTGGTGCGTATCTCGCCTAAGAGATCGCGTTGATAGGCTTGTGCGGTTTTGTTGGCTTGTTGAATTTGTGTCTTGATCATCTCAAAGCGCTGTTTATACTCTTCACGCACATTAAACACAAAATTGAACAAAAAATCTAAACTTTCTTCTTGCCAATCTTCAAAAGCCACCCTCTTGACTTGATCTAAAAGGGCTTTATAATCCTCAAAAGAGCGGATAATTTGTCTTTTTGAAGTGCCTTCATGGTTGGCGATTGTCTTTTGTATCCGAGTTAAGTTGTAGCATCTAAGGTCTTTAGTTGGCATGCACAATGTGCCAGAAGAACCAGAAGGCTGGGCTAGGGACAGAAGTTTTTTTAAGTCATTGAGCGCGTCCTGCGCCTCTTCTTGCATATCTGGCTCTAAACCCAATAAGGCTTCAAGCCATCTTGAAAACCTCTCTAAAAGTCCTTTGCGTTTATTCTTAGTCTTTTGAATCACATCCACAATCTTGCTTTTGATCTTGTGGTATGTTTCTTCAATGGGAGCATTCTTTTTTAACAATTCTTTAATGTTGCAAGTGTGTCTTTAAGTGAGCTAAATTTGAGTTCATAAGCCTTAGCCTGAAAACTTCCTGGCAACATCTTAATTTTGTTATCCATGTCCTTTAGGGCTGCTTGGATTATGGCCTGGGTGTTTTGTCCTCGATAATTTGTGGGGGTGTGCGCTTGCAGAGTTTGCAAAGCGTCTATTAGGGGCAGGTGGTGTTCTGCTCACCAGTTTTGAATCGCTTGGACTTCCTCTAAAATGGCTTGAAAAATGCCCTCAATGTCGCTCTTATCGCGTTGGAGTGCGTTCGTTTTTTGGATAGACAACTCTTGTAAGGTTTGCATCACTCGCCCCAAAATCGCGCTACTGACCTCCCCAGGGTGTTCCATGTTAGTGTAGCGCGTGAAGTTTTCATGCAAATCTTGTGTAACGACTTTTAGTGTTTCCTCTGCACCTAAATGAGAAAATTTAGCTGAACCCGCCCCATCGGCAAGGGCGATGATAGCCATCTCGCTGGGGTTGTAAGTTGTGGGCTCAGAAGGGTCAATCTTATCTTGGCATTCAATGGGCGGTCTTGCATCCTCACGCCCCCTGCCTTGCACGGCATGCCCGATGGTGTGCCATTTAAACATCCATCTCCGCCCATTCGCTCATATCCGGTAGAGTCACCTTTTCGCCCGGACGCGATTGTGAAGCCCTAATCACACTTTGCGCCAGCCATTTAAAAAACTCTTTAAACTCCAAGCCTTTAAGTTTGACGGGGGGCGTAGGGGGGGGAGGTGAAAATTGCCTTAAAATGCTCGCATCCCTATCCTCAACAATGATGGGAAAGATGGTGAGTTTTTTACTCTTGGCCATGTCGCTAGTGCGCTTGCACGCGCTATTAATATCATCTGTAGGAACGCCATCACTAATGATCACCAGCCATGGTTGGAAGTATTCCGTGCCGCTGTCTTTATACTCTTGTTTGCGCCTATCTAGGTGATCTAACCCTTCATTCACCGCCTCACCCATAGGAGTGACGCCACTGGCACTAAAACGAGGCGCAGATTCATCACGAATGCTTTGGAAGTCTTGCACCAAACTCACCCCATTGTCCCCAAAGGTTACAATGCATACATCGGCAGCTTGTCTAGCAACGGGGTGATCATTCACCTCTTTGTAAAATAACTCCACACCTTGGTTAAGCTCTTCAATGGGATTGCCCTCCATTGAACCGCTGGTGTCCAAGCAAAGGCATATGGGCA
Organism: Helicobacter salomonis; assembly: GCF_017979425.1. Taxonomy (GTDB): domain Bacteria; phylum Campylobacterota; class Campylobacteria; order Campylobacterales; family Helicobacteraceae; genus Helicobacter; species Helicobacter salomonis. The sequence goes on from NZ_JAERIS010000032.1 coordinate 1,938, forward strand.
CTCGCTTGGTGGGGTTGTCGGCTAACTCTTCGGTGTATTCTGTATCTGAATCACTCATTGTTGCTTCTTTGTTATGATGAATTTATAGATGTTGGTAGAATTTGTTGAGAGCGTCCAGCCATTTGGGCGGGGGGAGGCGTTTTTTGGGTTCGTAAAACGCCCCGTCCTTTTGGAAACTCCCATAGAAATACCCTTGCAATTTGGGGCTCAAGCGCACCCAATGATCCCTAGCCCGTCCCTTGGGCACTAAGGACATATCTGCACCATTGAGAGGATAGGCAAATTCTCCCCGCTCCATCGCCTCTTTTCGCCCCAAACCTTTGTGGTTATAAGGATGCACGCCTAGAGTCAAGATCACAAATAATAAACAAGCAATGGCGTAGTATTCATCGCTCTTAGAGCGCATCACTTCGCTCATGTGTTTGCCAGCATGTTCGGGGACTAGGTAGGCGGGGTCGGCAACGGGACAAGAGTATTTACCCACTTGGTAGCTATCACAATCGATAAAAAACATTTCGGCATCAGAGGTAAAGATAAGATTATTAGGATTGATGTCGCCAATCAAAATCCCCTTATCGTGCAAGGATTGCGCCGTTTTTAAAAAGCTCATGCACAAACGCACTAGGTCTTTCATATTCCAATTAGGAATGTATTGTTTCACATCTTTAGAGCCCCCTAAAATGTGCTGTAAGGTCTTGCCCTCTGCTTTGGGCATCAAATAACCCACACACTCGCCCTGCTGGTTTTTGAGTAGGCATGTGAGCATACACACACGTTGATTGGTTTTGACTTTAGTGAGTAAAAAGTAGGTTTTTCTTAAGATTAACAACCTCTTTGAGTGTGCCCGGCACGCCGATAATCTCCTTTTGGATAGAAAGATATTGTCTATATGCTTCTTGGTAGCTTTGATCAGTGGAGCGTTGCTCGTTGATGCGTTCTAAGATATCTTCAGGAACACCGATTTTCTTTTGGGTTTCTTGTCAAATTTCTCTAAGAGTGTCGTTATAAATTTTCCAAAACACGCCCTCTACAAGCGCGCTCCCATCAAGTGAAGCACCCAAATGCTAAAGACATTTGGGCTTCCTTGGCCGATGTTGCCCGTAGGGAGAGTTTGGTTTTCACTCTGTGCCCTATAGTAGGGATTTTACAGAGTTTGAGCTCCAACGCATTCCCTACAGGTCTCACACATCGTATCTCCAAAGGCGTAACTTTGCACACTTCCTGCGCTAGATACGAATGTATGGGGACACTATACCACAAATTAGTGGCATTCATCCCCGCTAAAGACGAGCGGGATTTCTGCCGGAGAGTCTTAAAAGGGTGTCATGCCTTTGAAGCAAGGCCAATAGGTCAGGCTTTTGTTTCATCAGCAACCAAACTCCTAAAACCCTACCTCTATCCGCCCCCGCCCCGGTGAATGGGTGAATGGGTGAATGGGTGAATGGGTGAATGGGTGAACTGCAACATAAAAAGGTTAACAAGTTCTTGAAACTTTTTGCAATGCCACCCAACATGGATGTATTTCGGGTAGTTGCTAGCTTGGGATGGTGCTGGCGAACTCTTTAAGACTAGATAGCTTGCTTGCTCAGGCCTAACAACCTAAAACCCCCTTCCCACATACACCCATGCAGGTTGTTGGACTTATCAAGCAGCAGTATAAGGCTAAAATAACTCTTCGCTTGTTAAGTCCCACACCCGCCAGTTGTCAAAATATTCGCCCCGAAACTTGGCCTCAATGTCTAGCAAAGTCCACTTTTGGCTGTCGTGTTTACCTGTAAGACACTCGTAGACGAAACAATGGCAATTGCGCTCGTGCTTTTCTGTGGGGACACCCATAGTGGGGTAGTCCAGAGTTTTGCCTACAAGACTTTTTGCCCTTTGTGCCGCTTGGGCAAAGCCCACGGCTTCATTGCCCCGACAAGAAACATAAATGCTCATTGCTTGCGTACCGCTGATAAACTCTTTAGGGGTGGAGAGCTTGACCTCGCCCGAGCCTAGCAATTCGACAATCCTCTGATCGCCTACATAAATCCCCGTGTGGGTAGTAGGCCCTATGAGACGACAGTATAAGATACTCCCAAGTTTGGGGGTAACCTTGTCTCTAAAAACATTATCAATGAAAGACTCGGCTAAGTTTAAGGCAGCGGGCAAACCAAAAATTAGGGGCAACATGGCAGTCCTCTCGCGGTTCAGCTAAGTTTATCTTCCACGATGTCAATGATCGTATTGGCCACTTTACGCGCGGTTTTGTCTAAAAACTCTACGGGAGTGGTGAAGCCCACACAAGAGCAGTTGATTTCGCCTAAGATGTACTTGTCCTTGCCATGTTCATCGGTATCCAAGATAAAGTCTGCCGTCCAAATCAGAGGCAGATCGTAATTACCCAGCTTGCTTTGGATATGGGGGAGTTGCCTTAGGAAGTAGTGCACCAAATTATCCCATTGTTCGGGTTTATCGTAGCGGTATTTAGCTCCGCTAAAGAGAGTTGCACTGAAAGCGTCTGCACCTTCAGCAGGTTTTTTATGCACTACATAAATGGGGTGTTTGTAGAGCATTAAAATACGGATTTCACCCTCTTTAATGCGGGGTAAAAAGGTCATGTCTACTAGCATGCCATTATCCCCAACTAAGTATTTTTCACAAAAATCCATGAACTCTCCCAGTTTGCGGTGCTCTACATGATTGTCCACGGCTTCGGTGCATTTAATTTTAGCATCTAAGGGGACTTCGCTCGCCCCTGCAGGCAAAGGCTCCTCTAATTGTACGCGCCAAATGCCCTCACCCGTAGAGCCACGATTTTGCTTTAAAACTCGCTCGCCCTTAGCCAGAGTTTTGGGGAAGGTCTTTTTAAAGTCGTGCTTGTCTGCCCAAGTTACTCCAATGCGTTTAGCTTCAGCTGGGTCATAATAGGCGTAGGTGTCATCGGGTACCAACTCGGTATCGGCTAGCTTGGTGAGCGCATCTTTGGCTCCATAACCGATCATCGCATCTGGGTGGGGCATGCCAATCACGCCATGATCGCAGAGTTTGCGCAAAAGGTCGAAGTAGAGTTTCTCCTCTTTGAGATTGCCTGGATTGACACGGGACACATAGGCATCGGCATGCGCCTGCACATACTCATAAATACTCTCAGTTTTCTTGGCATCTTTTAAAATCTCATCGCTGAGTTGCACCACTTCGGCATGCCATCCAAGTTTCTTTAGGTAATCCATCATGGGCATGGTATCGCGCCTGTGTCCATCTCTGCCCTTGTCCGTCCCACCTACTGCCTCAAAAAATACCACATGCTTTTTCATCATGTCCTCCAAAAAAAAGATTGTTCGCGGTAACCCGCTGGTGTTATTGTAGCAGATAGATGGGGGAAACTTGAGTAAGGAGGATTTTTTGCTTAAAATCAGTCAAACAACTATGACGAGAACTTATTTACCTCTAAAACTTGTTCTAGCTATGGATGTGTCAAAGAGGATTTAAGCCTAAATGATAGGATATTGATTGTCCCTGCCAACATCTCACGCCAAACCCTCCTAAGCCCATGAAGACACCTCAGAACCCCCTCAAGTTTTAACCCGCGCACGATCAGCTAACTTTCTAGCTTTTCCTTTAAAAGTGCGTTGAGTGCGCTGGGGTCTGCGCCCTTCAAGCTTTTGAGCGTCTGCCCCACAAAAAAGCCCAAGAGTTTCACCTTACCCCCCTTGTATTCTGCCACCTTGTCAGGGTGCGCGCACAGCACAGCTTCAATGGCACGCAGCAATTCCTCTTGATCTTGCACTTGGGCTAATCCCAGCTTTTCAATGAGGGCATCCACATCGCTAGGCTGGCTCGCGTTTTGAGCAAGCAGAGCGTCTAAAATCTCTTTACCTGCCTTGCCCGAGATTTTTTTGTCATCGATGCGTTGCACTAAAGCGCCCAAAGTTTGCGCGCTCACTTTGCAGTGTTCTAATTCCTGCCCCTCGAGGCGTCCTAGCAACTCCACGCACAGCCAAGACACACTTGCTTTTATGCTCGCCCCCATGTTAATCATCTCTTCAAAATACTCTGCAATGGCAACATCACTCACCAACATAGACGCATCCTCAGGCTTAACGCCCAATTCTATGTAGCGCGCTTTTTTGGCATCGGGTAGTTCGGGGATGTCCTGCTCTAAGAGGGCTTGGGGGATGTGCACGCGCCTCAAATCAGGATCAGGGAAATAGCGATAATCCGCTGAACCCTCTTTATCGCGCATAGACTGAGTGATTCCCTTGGTGGTGTCAAAAAGCCTAGTTTCTTGCACCACTTCGCTAGCATAAGTGCCCCGCTCAAAGGCCTCAATTTGGCGTTCCACTTCGTAATCGATGGCTTTTTGAATGAATCTAAAACTATTGAGATTCTTGATTTCCACACGGGTATAGAGCTTCTCCTCTCCCTTGGGGCGAATGGACACATTGGCATCGCAGCGAAAATTGCCCTCCTGCATGTTAGCATCAGAAATGCCCAAAAAGCGCACCAAAGCGTGTAACTTCTTTAGATAGCTAATGGCTTCCTGTGCGCTACGCAAATCTGGGCGACTTACAATTTCTAAAAGGGGTGTGCCTGCGCGATTCAAATCTACTTTGGAAAACTCCCCCTCATGGATATTTTTCCCCGCGTCTTCTTCCAAGTGGGCGCGCTCAATACCAATACGCTTAAATCCTCCTTCCGTTTCAATATCCAAATACCCTGCACTCACGATGGGAATCTCAAATTGAGAAATTTGGTAGGCCTTGGGCAAATCGGGGTAAAAGTAATTCTTGCGCGCAAATATGGAGTCTTGGTTGATCGTGGCATTAATCGCCATCCCAAAGGCAATGGCCTTTTTCAAAGCAGCCTCATTGAGCACGGGCAAAGCCCCGGGTAGGCCTAAACACACGGGGCAGGTGTTGCTATTGGGGGTGTCTTTAAAGCTGGTCGGACAGCTACAAAAAATCTTGCTCTGGGTGTTGAGCTGGGTGTGTACCTCTAGCCCGATAATGGTTTCAAACATGAAAATCCTTTAAAATTTAATGCCAAATATTCTTAGGACGATTGCTATCGCTACGACTACCAGGGCCAGCCCTAGTAAGATGACTACTGCATGGGCAAAAAAGACCACCACCACAACAACAAGCGCAAGCGCAAATCCGATCGCAAGCGCGACTATCAAAAAGACTCCCGATTCGATCAATAGGTCAAAGACCACTGGAAACAAGCGCACAAGCCCGCCTAAAACTAGGAGTCCAAGCAAGCAGAGGATGAAAGTTCCCATCCAAAATCTCCACCAAATACCCTAGAATTGCTACTTACGCTCCACAGGCACCATTTTTTCCTTTTGAGCGGCTTTTTTAGCTTGGATTTTGGGGTCCATGGTCAAGACGCTAAAACTCAAATTTGCTACCTCTGGGTGAGATTTGATATACGCGTTGATCTCCTCTAATGTTAAATTCTTAATGCGTTCTAGCATTACCTTGTCGTAATCCAAAGGCAGACCCAAGTAAAAATTGTGAAATTTAGTTGTCAGGCGTTTGCCTAGGGTTTCATTGGCTAAAGGTTCAGAACCTAGTAAGAATTTTTTAGCCCCCTCTAACTCTTCTTGGGTGATGCCTTTTTGCACAAAGTCTTTCACCACTTGCTTGACTAACGCAATGCTTTTATCTTGGTTTTCTAGTTTAGTCTGCAGATAGCCCGTGGCACAATTAATGATACGCGAGAGTTGCACACGCATGTAAGCGCTGTAAGCCAAACCTTCTTTCACACGAATCATATCCATTAAGCGCGAGCCAAATCCGCTTGAACCCAGTACAAAGCTCATCACCTTAGCTAGAGGCAATTCTTTTTCCAAGTCCTGCATGTGAAAGGGCGAACCAAAATAAATATAAGCCTGCTGCGTGTCCTTATAAATGACTTTCTCTTGGGCTTGCTCCACTGTGCTAAAGTGTGGCGTGAAGAAGGGCTTGTTAGAGGGCAGAGTTTCTAGCAAGGGTTTGAGCTGTTCTAAGGTTTGCTGCACATCCATATCCCCCCCCATCACAATAATAAGTCGCTCGATGTCCAGAGCATCTTCTAAACGTTTTTTGACATCATCAAGTGAAATGCTCTGAATAGTCTTGGGAGTTCCTACAGCTGGATGGGCTAGGGGAGTGTTGGCAAATAGAATTTTATTGAGCTCCAGCTGTGCGATGTAATCAAAATTACTCATTTTCGTCAAAGCACTGGCAACCATGTGTTTTTGCACTTTCTCTAGAGCGCTGGGAGTGAGATTAGGTGAAAGGAGCAGGTCATGTAAATACCCAACGGCTTTTTGTTGATACTCCTTTAAGAACCCCAAATCGATGTGCAAAGACTCCAATCTAATATCTGTGTCCAGTGTGATAGCAAGTTGCTCCAACTGCTCGGCAAACTTAACGCTGCCTAACTCTTTTGTACCCTCATTAAGCATCTCTGCGCTCAGTTTGGATAATCCGTACTTATCTTTATCCATCAAATTCCCCCCACCGATGAACATGAGACGAATCGTGCCCATAGGTAGTAAATGATTTTCCTCATAGATTACGGGGATTTTAATCCCCTTAATTTCCAGGTATTGAATGCCCTCACCCACCTGATCGCGTTTAATGACCCTGTGAGCGCTCTGTTCCTGATTTTGTTTTGTCTGTTCCATCCATGCTCCTATTACAATTAACACCACCACTGCTACAACTAACAAGAGCGCATAGCGTGCGCCCTTAAACCTCGTGCCCATTAATACCTCTCCAAAATCTCATACGCAGTGTTGCGCTTGGCCGCCCTGCCTCCTAAATCGGCAACCAAGGCAATCATCTCTTCTTGATTCATGCAAAAACTCGTGCCCGCCGCTTTGACCACATTTTCCTCCATCATCACACTCCCCAAATCATTAGCTCCAAAGAGCAAAGCTAACTGCCCAATCATCGCCCCCTGTGTAACCCACGAACTTTGAATATTGGGGATATTATCTAAAAATAGACGACTGCAAGCCAACAGACGCAAATAGCGGTTTGCACTCGCTTTCTTAATATCAGGTCTTTCTTGTTGCAGGGGGGTGAAATTGGGCTGGAAGCTCCACAGAATAAAGGCTCTAAACCCCCCCGTTTCCTCTTGTAAATCACGCACCCTCTCCAAGTGTTCGACCACATCTTCATTGGTGTCCACGCTCCCAAACATCATGGTCGCTGTGCTCTTGATTCCGCACTTATGCGCCTGCCTATGTACTTCAATCCAACGATCTGCACTGAGTTTCTTAGGAGCGATCACCGCACGCACCCGATCGCTCAAAATTTCCGCACCTGCCCCCGGGATTGAACTCAATCCTGCGGCTTTTAAACGTTCTAAAACCTCTACAAGGGAAAGTCGAGAGATTTTAGCAATGTAGTCGATCTCCACTGCGGAAAAGCCATGAATAGTGATGGTGGGAAATTTTTGGGCGATGTGGGAGATTAAATCTTCATAGTAATCAATTTTGAGTTGGGGGTGCACTCCACCCTGAAATAAAATCTGTGTGCCTCCAATGGCTAGCAATTCCTCAATTTTGCGATCGATCGTTTCAAAATCCAAAAGGTAGGCATCTGCGTCTTTCATGGTGCGCTTGAAAGCACAAAATTTACAATCCACAAAGCAAATATTGGTGTAGTTAATATTGCGATCTACAATGAAAGTTGTAATATCATCGGGGTGTAACTCTTGTTTCTTGAGCAAAGCCAAACGCCCCAGTTCTTTGAGGGGTTTGTGCTCCATCCATTCTAAAAGTGTCTGTCTGTCTAGTCGTGGCATGTTTGTCCTTCTAAAAACGCGTTCCCATAGAAAACTCAAAGCGTTGCGTAATGTCATGCATATTTGGGTTGAAAAAGAGCCCTTTCTTATCGCTCCAATCGTTGAAGAAGGCGATGGGGAAGATAAGCACCAAGGGACCCATGGGCGAAATCCACTCAATCTGAATTCCCGTAGAAGCGCGCCAAGTACCATGTTCATAACCCGATCCAATGATACCATAGTCTCTAAAGTTGACATCGCTCGCGTAAGTGTTGCGCCAAAAGCCCCCCGTTTTGCTATCTGTTTTAAAGGTCAAAAAGCCCCAGTCAAAAAACCATGCTACACGCATTTTAGCTGCTTTCAACAAACCATAACTCAGCTCCACTGCACCCGTATAGACCCCATCTCCTCCTACCCACATTCCCTCTGGGGTTTTAGGGGTGATAGAATTGCTTCTAAAGCCTCGAATCGTGGTAACACCCCCTAAATAGAAGACAGAGTTTAAGGGCAGATAATCCTGGGGATTATAGCGGAAAATATAGCCTCCCTGCGTTTTAAAGCGCGCAATCAAGTCAATGAGAATGTATTTTTGTAGGTGGTGGTAGGCAGCAAATTTGCCATAAACCTTGGTGTTGCGCACATTACCACCCAAACCATTCCAGGAATTCAGCCCGCCCGCAGAGGGCAGACCAGCCATGGTAGTGTAGTTATAGAAGGTGAAGCCATTTTTAGGAAAATAGTAGTCATCGGTGTTATCAAAATTCGTGGTTAGGGTGAAAGAGCTGGTGGTAGGCGTGTGGTAATCGCGATTCCAAAGTCCATGGAGAGGGCGGCCATCAGGTCCGGGCGCAGGCTGGCCATTGGGGAAACGGATGATCGTGTCTTTGCTACTATAAAACATCTCATAGAGAGGGCTAGAAAAGCCAACGATTTTAGTGATGTTGTAGTTATAGCCCAAGTTCATGCTAAAGGTGTTGGTGAGCATACGCCCCACAGTGGCGCTAAATCCCCCGCCCTGTTGGATATAGTTGTAGTTAATGATATACTCTGCAAAAAGACTGAGCGAAGAGCTGTAGCGGCTATCAAAGATTCGAGGGTTGCGTAGGGTCAAGTTCCCCGAAAAGGAGCGCCCACTTCCTCTGATCCCGTAGTTACGATTCCCTCCCCCTGTGGCAACGTTGGCATACAAGCTCATACTTTGGCCTGTCCCAAAGAGGTTTTTCTCACTCACACTCCCATTGAGCATCAATCCCCCATAGCTCCCATAACCCAAACCAAATTGCACTTGCCCCGTGCGCCCTTCCTCTACATTGACCAATAAATCCATCAATTCACTATTGACGCGCCGCTCTTCGATCTTGACCTTAGAGAAAAAGCCCAAACGGCGCAGAGCACTCTCTGAGTTAGCCACCTTGGTCAAACTATAGCGTTCTTTAGGGTTGAGATAGACCTCACGGCGGATCACCCGATCGCTGGTGCGTTGGTTACCCGAGATGATGATGTCGTTGATGTAGACCAAATCCCCGGTTTCAATGCGATAAATCACCTTGACCTTGCCATTTTCTTCGTCTTTATCCAAGTCAGGTTTGACCACGGCAAAGGCATAGCCCTTATCAGCTACTTGGCGTTTTAAAACCTGGGCATCCGTGCGCATGTTCTCGATATTGAACACCAACCCCTTTTTAACTTTAAGTCCCTTGAGGAGTTTGGGAATGGGAATAATGGGCTTGTCAATCTGAATTTCAATGCCAGAAACGCGGTATTGAATCCCCTCTTTGACTTTATAGTAAAGCTTGGCTTTGTGGGTCGCAAAGTTGGTATTCAAAAAAGGAGAGGACACATTCACATCCAAAAAGCCATGACGTAAATAGACATCTTGGATGCGCATGGAGTCGTATTCCAATTCGTTTAAGTGCAATTTCCCTGAGTTGAGCCCCCACATCCAGCCCATAAAATCGCGTTGTTTGTTGGCACTCAATGATTCTACCACCCTAGACTTGAGTTGCTCTCGACCCTCGTAAGTGGATCTAGTGATGTAGATGTGATTGCCCCGATTGACATGGAACACAATGCGATAAGCCCCCCCATTGGCCAAACTCTCCGTGCGTGTTTCCACCACACTTCCATAGAAACCTTGTTGTTCTAACGCAGCCTTGAGAATGTACTTGGCGTTTTCAAGTTTATTTTCATCATAAGTATCCCCCTTTTTAATTCCCATTTGGGCATAGAGATTTTCTTTCTCTTTCTCCGTGCCATATCCCTTGATTTCCACCCCAGCAATGCGAGGCTTTTCTTTGAAGTGAAACACTAATTTACCATCTTTGAAAGTGGCATAGACATCTTCAAAATAACCTTGGTTATAGAGGTCTAAAATTGCCTCATCGACTCTCTCTAAGTCCAGCGAATCGTTTTTCTTGAGCTTGACAATCTCGCCTGCAAGCATATCAGACATATAGGAGAGGTCCTTATACTCTATGCTTGTAATCCTAGCCTCTTGGGCGTTTACAGGCAAGAATAATTGCCCCGCACATACCAAAACGATCGTGAGAAACTTTTTAATGGAACACCTCTAAACTTGCATGACTATGAGCTTGGATTATAGCGCATCCGAGCCTTAAGTGTCATAAAAAAATAAACCAAAGTAAATGGAAATTTAACAGCCTACCACACCCTCAAAGTGTTATAAAGGCTGTCTCGTTCTACGGGTTGGAATTTGGCATCCTTGATCTGGGCGATCAAATCTTCTTTAGCCAGCCCGCTCGCGCTCTTAGCCCCTGCGGCAGATTGAATCTTCTCTACACCAATAGTGCCATCCAAATCATCTGCCCCAAATTCTTGGGCTACTAAGGCTAAGTTGAGCCCTAAAGTTGCCCAGTAAGCCTTAATGTGAGGGATATTTTGCAAGACGATGCGCGCGATGGCGATGGTTTTGAGAATCTCCACTGCGCTAGGACTACGGGGAATTTTTAAGAAATTGTTATCGCGTTGGTAGAGAAGGGGAATAAAGGCATTAAACCCCCCTTTTTTCTCCACAGCATGGGGACTTTGAGCAGCTTTAAGGCGGAGCATGTGATCTAGGCGATCTTCCTTACTCTCAATATGCCCAAAGAGCATGGTCGCGTTGCTCATTCTACCTAGAGAGTGCCAATATTGATGGATTTCTAGCCAACGCTTTGAGCTCACCTTACCCCCACAAATGCGCTTGCGCACCCCCTCATCAAAGATTTCCGCTCCACCTCCGGGCATAGAATCCACTCCCGCTTCCAGCATATCCTCCAGAACTTTTTGGTAGGGATGCTGGAATTTGGTGCTTAAAAAATGTACCTCAGCGGCCGTCATCGCCTTTAAATGCAAATCGGGCATACGTGCCTTGATGAGTCTAAACAGCTCCAAATACCATTCATAAGTGTAATTTGGGTTATGCGCGCTTACCACATGCACCTCTTTAACCCCCGCTTGGTAAGCCGCCTCAATCTGCTCCAAAATTTCCGCATGCCCCATTTCATAAGGATTAGGGTTTTTACGACTCGCCGAAAAGGCACAGAATTTACAACTATCCGCACAGATATTACTCGGGTTGAGGTGGCGATTGGTGTTGAAAAAAACCTGATTTTGGTGAAAGCGTGTGCGGATAGCATGGGCTGCCTCACCTAAAGTGTAGAGATCGTAATCATAAAGTTTGACTAGACTAATCGCGTCTAAATCCTGCGAATCTAAAGCCTGTGTGAGTAAATCCATTTAGCCTCCGGTTTGGTAAAATGCGCGTTCAGAAATTTGATAGGTCCCACTCCAAAGATTCTTTTCGGGCTTGTTGGCCACCGCCTGCCTCAGCGCACTCTGCATGCGCACGCGCTCAGTACTCAAAATTGCCTCCTTAGCATTCACGCTATCTTGGTAATATAAACAAGGAAACAAAGTTCCATCTGCGCTCACGCGCACGCGGTTACAACTCTTGCAAAAATCCTCCTTATGAGGGGCAATAATCCCAAATTGGTAACCGTTTTCTAGGGTGTAAATTTGTGCAGGTCCTAGCTCTTTTTGGGGTACACCCACGATTTGGTATTTGGCCATAATAGCCTCTAAAATCTGCGCCTGAGAAACGCCCTGTAAGGAAGCACTCGCATGGGTATTTTCCATAAATTCAATGTAGCGAATCTGAGCATTCTTCTCTTGGGCAAATTCCAAGAGATCTAAAATCTCATCTGCATTCACTCCCCTGAGCACCACCATGTTAAATTTGAGCTTTAACCCCACTTGCAAGGCTGCTTCAATACCTCTCAATACGGCCCCCAACGCGTCTTTTTTAGAAATTTGCACCACTCGCTTGGGTTTGAGTGAATCCAAAGAGATATTCACACGGCTCAAACCCGCCTGCTTGAGGGATTGGGCATACTTCTCTAGTAAAAACGCGTTAGTGGTAAGCACCAGTAAAACTTTGGGGTTATAGGCATGCAATTGTGCGATAAAGGGCACTAGGTCTTTGCGCAATAATGGCTCGCCTCCAGTGAGGCGGATTTTTTCAATCCCCTCATCTATGGCGACCTTTAAAAACTCTAACATGTGTTCCAATGGGATCACATCCTCATGAGGGGTGAAATCTAGGGGAGTGGTGGGCATGCAATAGGCACATCTAAAATTGCATTGTTTGGTGAGTGAGACACGCAAATAGGTAATCTGTCGCCCAAAGTCATCCACTAGCATCGTGATCCTCTCTTGAAAATTTTTCTATAACATAGCAAAACTGGGCTGAATTGAAGCGCCGGGTAAGGTATCGTGCAAAGAACGCACAAAAGCTTGAAACGCCCTCTATCACGCCGAGGTTACCCAAAGCGACACTTTAGCCTTGGGATTAGGGAAGTGCAGGACAAGAAAAAGGCAAGTCAGAATACAAACCCCCAAACCCATCTTGGGAGTGCTCGACTAGCTGTTCTGACATCCCACATCATGCTGGTGTCTTTGGGATTGAGCGCCATGCTCCAAACGCCTATGCAAAACGCCCAATCTAAAGATTGGAAGATGTGGAGCTGAAGGGATAGACGCGGGTCTTGGGAACATACTCGGGCGGGGGGACTTTAGCACAGTGTTCGTGAACGGTTTCATGGGGATGGTGCTGGAGAAAGAGCTCTTTCATGTTTTTATAGGCACGCATATCACATTCCCAGTAAAGAGTTGCAAATTCGGGTCTATCGTGGATATGAATGGCAGTGATAGGGATTTTATGAGCATGCTGTAAGAGAAGATTACGCCAGGCTTGTTGTTGTTTGGAGAGAGCATAAGCCTGCATGCCTTTTGTGTTAATGGCTTCTATCATGCTCAGGTGGTCGCAATAAATGGTGATCTGGAGGGGCTGATACTGGACGACGGCCTTAAGCCCCTCGCTGATGGGGTAGAATTCTAAGCTTGTACAATGTCCTTGTTTGGCCCCACCATTTTCCACCAGGACATTCTCTTGACTATCCAAGGCACAGAAAGCCCAACCACAAATTCCCAAGCGTGTTTGACATTTTTTGCATGGCCCAGTGGTTTTAGCTGACCCGGTCGTAATGAGAGTGATATTTTTCATGACTATCCTTTGCGTTGAGGATAAGAGGGCCAATGTCCATGATTTGTCCTCTCTGTATTGGCATTGTAGCATGTTAGGTCTGAGAGATAGCATGGAAATGTTGAAAGCAGGGTTAGAAAAGCCATATGAATTCTATAAAAATCCAGCTAGTCCTCTATCAAAAAATCAACTCCAAAGCTATTGGAAAAAATAAAAACGATGACACAGAATGCTTATTAGTTTAGGTAGGCTACTTGATAACGAACAGGACAAAGTCATAATTATTCTTGATTTTTGTTTTCTTAAGCATAGTAACAACCAAATCCTAAGACCTGCCTCACAATTTGTTTTGATCGAGGGCTCACACCGATCCTAACAATCAACTGGTTCTAAAAAAATATCTTCAGGGTTAAAACTCTTCTGAGGTTCACGAAAGGTTGGCGGTACTCTTCAGGGTAGTGCATGTTATACTCAGCGTATTTGCTACGCAAAACACGGCACGGGCTTATTGTTATAATTTGCTACTCAATCGCCGTAGGGACTTTAAAGACTCTCTTGTACAACGACGCTTGGGGCACCCTAGAAAGATGTCCTAGAATTTACCACTTATGCCCTAAAGCCCCTAGCTTTAAAACTCTCCGGCAGAAACCCCACTCTAGCAAATGCGTCGCATTTGTTTTAGCGAGTTAGATGAATGCCCCTATCCTTGATTTTCTAT
>NZ_JAERIS010000033.1 GCF_017979425.1 Helicobacter salomonis
GAGGGCTTAACTCTTGGAGTAGAGGAGCTAAGACATGCTTAGCATGCAAGTCTCTGGTAATCTTGCAAGCCACTAAGCCAAGCAACTAAGCTAGGGGAGTGTGTTGAGTAGCTATCTTTAGCAACTTGATGTGCTGGTTTTTAGAGATCGATAAAGGATGGAGTTTGAAGATACTTGTGAGTGCACTAGAGGTGAGTGCTAATGTGCATTTAAAGGTTTTGCGCACTTATCTTAAAAATGTTGAATGGTTGGGTATTTACGACGCGCTAGAACCTGAAGATCAGCCTCTATTTAGCCCTAGACAGTTCTCCATCATGGGGTTTAAAGAGGTGGGACTTAAACTAAGTTTTTTTTATAAGGCATTGCGCCAGATGAGTGCGCTCTGCGCACAAGCCGATCTCGTACTCTTAATGGATTCGAGCTCCTTCAATATTCCTCTGGCTAAACGCATTAAAGCGCGCACCCCGCATAAGCATATTATCTACTATATTCTCCCCCAAGTGTGGGCATGGAAGAGTTACCGTGCCAAGATTTTAGAGCGCTACTGCGATCAATTAGGGGCTATTTTGCCTTTTGAGTTGAGTTATTACTCCCATAAGGCAACTTATGTCGGCCACCCACTTTTGGATGAAATTCCCCTGTATAAAATCCGCCCACAAGGGCATGGAGTGGTGTTTATGCCCGGTAGCCGTCAGCAAGAAATACGCGCGATTTTTCCCATTTTTGTAGAAGTGGCGCGCGCTCTACCCGGTTCGCGCGTGTTAGTCGTGCCCGCAAGTCTAAAAGGAAGTGATTTGGAGGTGCTCTATGGCAAGGACATCGCCCTATTTGAGATCTCCTACAACGCACCCCAAAGCCTCTATGAGGCTGAATTTGCCTTCATTTGTAGCGGTACGGCTACTCTGGAGGCTACTTTGATTGGCACGCCCTTTGTGCTTGCCTACAAAGCTAAGGCCTTAGATTTTTTCATTGCAAAGCGCTTGGTTAAGCTCACTTGTATCGGGTTAGCCAATATTTTTTACAATGCCTTGCATCATGAGCGACCGGGTCGTGGGACAACCATGCTTCACCCTGAATACATTCAACACGGCTTGCATGCGCAAAATTTATTACAAGCATATAGCACAATGGATCGCGTCCACTTTGTGCGTGAATCCCAACGCTTGCGTGCCTATCTCCATACGGGAAGTGCACAGAGTGTGTCAGAGTGGATTAAGAAAGCTCTTGGCAATCCTTCTACACATTCAAAGTAGCGTGTCTTACTGGCTGAGGATGGGTGGGATTTCTGCCAAGAACGATTCAATTCGGTTCTGCTAACATGCCCGCATTTCAAAAGGAGTATAGATGCAAATTCAACATATTAATGCAAGTCAGATTTTAGATAGTCGGGGTAATCCCACCCTAAAGGCTAAGGTGGTGCTGAGTGATGGGAGTGTGGGCGTAGGCATTGTGCCTAGCGGGGCAAGCACGGGCAAGAGAGAAGCCTTGGAGCTTAGGGATGGCGACGCGCAAAAGTTCTTAGGCAAAGGAGTCTTGCAGGCATGCCATTTTGTCAACCAGCAAATCAACACAGCTCTACAGGGCAAAGACCCCTACGATCAAGCAGGCGCAGATGCGAGCATGCGGGCTTTAGACAACACTCCTAATTACGCACATTTAGGGGCAAACGCGGTTTTAGGCGTGTCTATGGCGTTGGCACGCGCCAGCGCGCAATCTCTACGCCTGCCCTTGTACCGTTATTTAGGGGGACTTAACGCACGCGTGTTACCAGCTCCCATGCTCAATGTGATCAATGGGGGGGTGCATGCGAATAATTCTTTAGATTTTCAAGAATACATGATCATGCCCTTGGGGTTTGAAAATTTTGCCCAAGCTTTGCGCGCAGGAGTGGAGGTTTATCACCATCTCAAAGCGATGTTGGCTCAGGCTGGGCATAGTGTAGGCGTGGGAGATGAAGGAGGGTTTGCACCCAATTTTAAGAACAACACAGAACCCTTAGAATGGTTACTTAAGGCGATTGAAAAGGCAGGTTACAAGGTTGGGGAACAAATTGCCTTAGCCCTAGATGTTGCTAGTAGCGAGCTTCTCACAAAAGAGGGGCGTTACATGCTCTCTAGTGAAGACAAAGCCTTAGAAACAGAGGAGCTGATTGAATACTATGGCATGCTCTGCCGTGAGTATCCCATTGTTTCTATTGAAGACGCGCTAGGTGAAGAGGATTACGAAGGATGGGCGCAACTGACTAGTAGCTTGGGGCACAAGGTCCAACTTGTGGGAGATGACCTTTTTGTAACGAATAGAACGCTTTTGCAAAAAGGCATTGACTCCAAGTTAGCTAACGCTATTCTCATCAAACCCAACCAAATCGGCACCCTTTCTCAAACCCTAGAAACAATCCGACTTGCCCAGCGAGCGGGTTATGCCTGTGTGATGAGTCATCGCAGTGGAGAGAGTGAGGATAGTTTTATTGCCGATTTTGCCGTAGCACTCAACACAGCGCAGATTAAAACAGGCGCGCCCGCGCGCGCAGAGCGCACTGCCAAATACAACCGCCTCCTAGAAATTGAAGAGGAGATGCAAGGGGAATATTTGGGGGCCAAACTCTTTTAATGAAAATATGGCTCATTGGATTTATGGGGAGTGGCAAAAGCACCATTGGGAACTTACTCGCCTCTGAGTTGGGCTATCCCTTGATTGATACGGATTTGGTGATCAGTCAAGAATGTGCCCTGAGTATTACAGAAATTTTTACACGCTATGGTGCAGCGCATTTTAGAAATTTAGAAGCCCAACTGATCGCACGCCTTCAAGAGGTATCCCCATGTGTGGTAGCAACAGGGGGAGGAATGCCCATTTACAACACACTAGGGGAGGGAGTGGTGTGCTATTTGCACACCGATTTTGCGCACCTGCATGCGCGACTCTTACAAGATAACACCCCCCGCCCCCTTTTTCAGGACATCCAAACCCTCCACCAACTCTATTTAGAGCGCCTACCCATTTACACCCGCATCGCCCAATACCGTATCAATGCAAACCAACCCCCCGCTCAAGTGGTGACTGAGATACTGAAATTCTTAGCATTCATATCCTAAAGTATGCGGATGGTTAGCGTTAATGTTATTGCGCTATAATGCCCGCTGTTGGGATACCATGCTGTATGACACTAAGCGTGGGTTGTGGGTTTTTAGACCTCGTATTTTGTAAATCTCTACTTTATTAGGAGCGAGTTTGTTAAGACCTCTTGAAGTTGCGCGCGTGCAATGTCTTTGCCAATCACCAGATACTAGATCATGATCACTGCGCTGGAAAACACAGAGGCCCTCGTTCTAGGTATAGTGGGGTTGATTACAGGGATTACGGCAGGATTCTTTGGCATTGGAGGGGGTGAAATCGTTGTGCCAGCGGCCATTTTTGCAGGCTTTAGTTACAGCCATGCCGTAGGGATTTCTCTAGCTCAGATGCTCTTTTCTTCTCTAGTAGGCTCGCTCATCAATTATAAAAAGGGTTTGCTAGATTTACAAGAAGGAGCGTTTGCGGCCATAGGAGGCTTAATAGGGGCTCTTTTAGGGAGCTTTTTACTCAAGTTTATTGACGATCGTATTCTGATGGCCGTGTTTGTAGTGGTGGTGTGCTACACTTTCATAAAATACGCCTTTGGACACAGAAACCAGCAACATAAGCACTTTCAAACAGCACACTTTCATATGCACTCCCAAAAAAAGCCCTTTAACATCTCTATAGGGCCATGGCATCTGAGTAAAACCCATGCAATTTTAAGCCTAGCAGGTTTGATTACGGGTATTTTTTCCATTCCACTGGGCATGGGTGGAGGGATTTTAATGGTGCCTTTCTTGGGTTATTTTTTAAAATATGACACCCAAAGAATCGTGCCCTTAGGGTTGTTCTTTGTGATTTTTTCTTCTCTCTCAGGAGTGATTTCTCTATACCATTCAGGGGTGCTTGATAGTCGTGCGCTGCAGGCAGGCTCTATAACGGGATTAGGGGCTCTCTTGGGGGTGGGCATAGGTATTAGGTTAATTATGTTAGCCAATGAGCATATCCATAAAGTCCTTTTGCTCTGTATTTATCTCTTAAGTATTCTAGCCACACTCTACAAACTCATAGAGTCCTTGATCTAATGCGTGTTTTTGTTATCCACCTCTCTAAAGCCACCTGTACCCAACATGGTTTACATGAGCGCGATATTACACCGCTTTTAGAAGCCCTATGCACCCAAAAGCAACATCAAATAGAGGTTTTTGATGCGATCTATGCTAGGAGTGATGGAGGCTTGCACCCTTTGGTGCGCGCCCATGCACAAGCTTATTTTGTGCGTCCTGATGTGGGGCTTGCTAAAGACTTCAAAACATGGCCAGAAGCGTGCTATTATGCACTCAAATTCAGGGGTAAAATGATGAGCTTGAGTGAATTGGGTTGTTATGCGAGCCATTACACACTTTGGCAGCACTGCATAGATTCCCAAGAACCTCTTTGTATTTTAGAAGACGATATCACTCTACAACCCCATTTCTTTGAAAGCTTAGAGTTTTTACAATCTAATTTGGCCTCTTTGGGTTGGGCGCGCTTGATGCACCTATTTGATTATGCCAAAACTCCCACAGCGACTCCCGGAGTGCAAGAAATCAAAGAAAACACATGCGGGAGTGGCGCACAAGGTTATTGTATCACTCCTAAGATAGCAGCTGCATTTTTAGCTGTGAGCAAAAAATGGGTCATGCCTGTGGATTGGGTTATGGAAAATCACTATGTGCATGGTATTCCAAATCTTGTCCTTGAACCTTTTAGTATCGTAGAAAATCAGTCCCTAAGCACTCAGGGCAATATCGCAAGAGAGGATAGCCACTATGACATCTTCTTGCGCCTTCTGAGAGAGTTGAACCGATTCTATGTCAGACTCCAAAACTCTAAATAATCTTGCAGGGCTTCAAGAGGCCTTGCTCAAATGGTATACTCAACACGGGCGCAAGGACATGTCCATCCGCCATCTAAGCGGTCCTAACGCCCCCTATCAGATTTATGTTTCAGAAATTATGTCGCAACAAACCCAAATTAATGTCGTGCTAGAGCGATATTTCACTCCTTTCCTAGAAACTTTTCCCACTTTAGAGGCTTTAGCTAGCGCTCCCTTAGAGCATGTATTGTGCTTGTGGAAGGGACTAGGTTATTACGCACGGGCTAAAAATTTACACAGAAGCGCGCAGATTTGTTGCCAACAATACGACGGACAACTCCCTCAAGACTATGCCCTATTGCGTGCCCTACCCGGTATTGGGGCGTATAGCGCACGCGCGATCCTCTGTTTTGGTTTTAGGCAGACAATAGGAGTGGTAGATGCCAATGTGGCTAGGGTATTGATGCGCCTATTTGCCATCGTGCCCAAGCAAACTAAATTAGCTTCTCTACTCCAAGAGCGCGCTGATACTTTTGTCAACCCGCTCAACCCCTTTGATCACAACCAAGCTCTCATCGATTTAGGCGCGCTTGTGTGCACTAAACAGCCCCAATGTGGCGCATGCCCTCTAAGTTTTGCATGCCAGGGTAAAGACGCGCTAGAACAATTCAGTATCTTCAAAAAAACTCCCAGTATTCCTTTGGATTTGCATTGTGGAGTATGCGTAGAGGATAAACAGATTTATCTCCACTATGCGACACAGGGTTTATACGCCCATCTCTATCAGTTTCCCCTTTTGAAAAACCAGGAGCTTGTCGCTCTCCCCTTGCTAGGGAGTGTAAGGCATAGCTACACCAAGTACCGCGTGCGTGTCATGCTTTACAAGGCTAAATTGGAGGACTTACAGCCAGAGGGATTAAGACAGATTGACCTCAATAATTTGGATCGCATTCCCATCAGTGGGCTGGGCGCAAAAATTCTAGCACTATGGCGTAAATCCATGCCATCACTCCATGACTAGACGCGTTTTTTTACTCGAAGACGATGTGCTCTTGCATAGTTTGATCAAGGATTTTTTAGAGCAGGCGGGTTATTGTGTCATCGGTGCTTACGACACTCCAAGCGCTTTGGAAATTTTGAGCCAAGAATCTTTTGATCTCTTGGTGCTAGATGTGCAACTACCCGGTAGTGCCAATTTTGAAACCCTGCAGGTGGTGCGCGAGTTGGAGATTCAAGCTCCAGTGGTGGTGATTAGTGTGTTGGGCGATATCGCTTCCTTGAGAAAAGCCTTTAGGATTGGAGCGAGCGATTATCTCAAAAAACCCTTTGACCTAGAAGAGTTACAGGTGAGAATCGAGCGTCTATTGGTAGCCCAAAAGATCACCCTCAACGCACACACACACTATGAAAACGGAGTGTTATGCGTGGGAACAGAGCGATTTTTTCTCACTTCCAAAGAGAGGCAATTACTGGAATTCTTTTTACAACACCCCCACCAAGTGCTCAGTAGCGATCAGATTATCGCCAATGTGTGGAGCTATGAGAGCGGGGTGGATCATTCCACTTTACGCACCTATATCAAAAATTTACGCAAACTCTTAGGCAAAGAGAGCATTCACAATGTCAAGGGTTTAGGGTATTATCTTTGTCTATGAAACTCAATAGCTACCAACGGCAATCTCTATGGCGTTTTTTGGGAATTTATTTGGGTTCTTCGTTTGTGTTGATGGGCACAATCGCGCTTCTGTTTTTATTCTATGAGAAAAATGCACTCTTACATAATATCCAGCAACACATGCAATTACAAGCAAACAATCTTGCCCAAGATATTGTGCTCGAACACATGGAAGCCACGCCCAACCCCTTTGAACGCCTCGCCCTCAAACACAATACTCTAGCTTTCGTGCTCTTAGACGCGCAAAACAAAGTTCTTTACAAGCACAATTTTCTAGGAGGTAGTAGTTTAGTCTTCTTTGGCGCGGCCAAAAACTTCCCCCTATTTTTAGAGAAAGAGGACGCATTTTATTTGGTAGACAACAAGACTTTCGGGCATCTAGGTGTGATCACACTCATTTTACAACATCCTAAACCCTCTCATCTTTTTGCCCCGCTTTACCGCTCTATTTTCTTAGTCTTGCTGGGGGCTTGCGTGTGTGTGGGTGTGATGGCGTATTGGCTAGCACGGCTATTTTTAAAACCTATCAGCGATGAGGTAGCGCGCTTGGACCGCTTCAGCAAGGACATCGCCCACGAACTCAACACCCCCATTGCCGCCCTATTGATGAGTGCAAAACATTTGGCGCGTCACACCCCCCAAGCCTTAGGGATTTTAGTGAGCGCGCGGCGCATTTTCTACTTGCATCACCAATTAGCCTATCTTTTCATGCAGGATTTGCGCCGCGATGAACCCAGTTTATTAAACCTGCAAACTCTGGTAAGCCAACAAATCAGCGCCTTTGCCGATATGGCGCATTTCTACCAAATCCAACTCACCCACGACCTAGCCCCTAAGATTGTCAAAGCCCTAGAAGAGGACATGGTTACTTTGGTAAGCAATCTGTTAATGAATGCCATCAAATACACCCCTCCTAAGGGCGCGGTGCATGTGCGTTTGCAAGACAATCTTAGCATTAGCAATACCGGGCAAGCTTTAAGCCCCCAAAGCATAGAAGCCTTGAGCATGCGCTATGCGCGCGGCACACACACAAAAAAGGGGTATGGGATTGGCCTAGATTTAGTCAAAAGCATTTGCGCGCAATACCACCTCAGCCTTGAGGTCAGCCATGAGGGCTCTTGCAATGTTTTTCGCGTGCGTTTTCCAGCAAAGAATATGTTAAAATAGCCCCCTATTCTATTAATTGGGAGGATCACCATGCAAGCAACTTTAGAAAAGTTAGAACAAGAAATCAAAACCGCCAAGCGCGCATGCCGCTTGGGTAAGAGTGTTTTGGAGGAGGGGCTAGAAGTTAAAACAGAAGCTCAAGAATTGCACGCCAAATTTAGCGCACTCACAGAAGCACTTACACATGTAAGCAAGGCCTTAGATGAGCATTATGCCAATTTAGAGGATGATGTAGCCTTAGAGGAAGTGTTAATTGTGCTCAAACGCGTTAGAGCTAGGATCAACACGCCCCTAGCCAGCCTAGAACAAGCCAGCACAGCTAAAGAGGCTTTAGACTCTC
The DNA here is from genome assembly GCF_017979425.1 of Helicobacter salomonis. Lineage (GTDB taxonomy): Bacteria > Campylobacterota > Campylobacteria > Campylobacterales > Helicobacteraceae > Helicobacter > Helicobacter salomonis. The sequence continues at coordinate 8,098 of NZ_JAERIS010000033.1, forward strand.
TAGCCAGCCTTGAAAAAAGTGTTTTAGATGTAGAAGGCGTGCTAGTTGCCCTAAAAGAACACCCCGTCTTAAACACCCCCACCAGCCTCAAAGCCGCGCCCAAAATGGCTAAAAAATATTGCCCCCAGAGCAAAGAAGAGCTTAAAAAGTTGGTGGCTGATGAGAGCGTGCATTTGGGGGAGATTGATATTAGTAAGGTTACGGATTTAAGTTTTGTGTTTTCGCATTATTCGGGGGGGGGGGTACGCCCGCTTTCGCGCGTAAAAACTTTGAGGGCTTAGAAACTTGGGACACTTCTCATGTAACAAATATGCGGGGCATGTTTTATCGGGCGACTTTGTTTAACCATGACATTTCTAATTGGAATGTGTCTAGAGTTAGGGATGTGAGTTTGATGTTTTACAGATGTGAGCTTTTCAATCAACCACTCAATGACTGGGATGTATCTAGTGTGGAGATTATGGAGTTTATGTTTTTGGGTTGCGGAGATTTCAATCAACCACTAGATGATTGGGATGTTTCTAGGGTAAGAGCCATGTCAATGATGTTTCAAGGGTGTGAAAATTTTAACCAAGACTTAAGCGATTGGGATGTGTCTAGTGTTGGTAATGAATGTATGCATGAGATGTTTAACGATTGTCGTGAGCTTAGGTATAAACCAGATTGGTATGATGGGCGTATCCCTAGAGATTTTCGCCACTGAGACACTATAAGACACTCTAGGATTAAAAGCTACGGGGGGGCTTACGCTTGCTAGTGCTATGCCCTAGCTCCCTAAAAATCCAAAACTAACTTTTGCTATAATCCCCTCTATGCAAAACTTTCAAAAAATTCTATTCATTGGATCGGGTCCCATGTCTAGGGCAGGCGTGCGAGTTTGACTACTCCTCTAGCATTACCCTTAAAACTCACATCTGCCCACTTAAATCCTCTGCTTGAGAGGTTTTAGACAGCTTACGATTTAGAGACGATGAGTCCAGCCTCTTTCAGGAAGCAGGAGGGTTCGTAATCGATGTTGCGCTGTTTGTCCTGTTTGGCATAGGAGAGATAGAGGTGGTCCTTAGCGCGTGTGGCAGCCACATAGAATAGACGGCGTTCTTCCTCCAAGCTTCCACTTTGTTTAGCTAACTTGGTGTTGGGAAAACGCCCCTCCATTAGATCGATCACATACACTTCTTGAAACTCTAGGCCTTTACTCGCGTGTACACTGAGTAAATGCACCCCCTCCCCGCTAGAGGCCTCCCTAGACCCTAGCACCATCGCATTCATAAAATCTTTCAAAGTAGCATAGGGTTTGGCTAGATTCACCAAGAGGTCTACCTTGACCTTAATTCTGTGTTGGGCGTCCTGCGCGCGGGTAGAGTCTATGCTACCATCTTTATTTTTGGCACGATCGGCACTGATTTTTTTGACAATCTCCATCCACCACGAAGATTGGGCAATTTTGGCAATACTGCTAGCAGGTTGGCATCCCCCTGCGTGTTGGCAGAGTGTGAAGAGCGATCCTAAGAAGCACGCCATAGAAGGGGTGATCTTAGGGTGGCTTAAAAGAGGATGGGATTTAAAAGCAGGGGGCACATTGAAGCGCGCCTGACTCTGCGCACTAAATTGCGCATCAAAGAGACCTATCTGCGGGGTTTTGAAAGGTTTTTGATCGTTGGGGCTCACCAAACCTTGTAAACTATCCCCATCGCCTAGTACCTGCAATGCATGGTAAAACTCCTTGCCTAACGCCGCGCCCACGCCCGGAGCATGGTTTAAGAGTTCCAGTGTGGCAACCATGTCCTTGGGGTGACTCAAAAACGCACATACATTGAGCATGAGTTTTATTTCTTTGCTCTCAAAGAAACTCAAGCCCCCCCTACGCTTGGAAGGAATCCCCAATTGGCGCAAAGAGGCTTCGCATCCATCAGCACTGGCATTATTTCTAAAGAGCACTGCTATATGGTCATACCCCTCTTTTTTGCGTGCAATATGGCGGGCAATTCCTTTGTATTGCATCATGAGTTCGTCGTATTCTAGGAGGGTGGGTAAAGAGGGACTGGCAGTTTTAACCACCTCGAGGTTTTTAGGATAAATGCGGGGGTTGTGCGCAATCACACGATTGGCTAAGTCTAAAATAGCCCGTGATGAACGATAGTTCTTCTTCAGGGTAAAGACACGCGCACGGGGATACTTGCGCGTAAAATTGCTGATGATGGAGATATCCGCTCCATTAAAAGCGTAGATACTCTGATCATAGTCTCCAACGCAAAAAAGACTTGGTGGTTTGAGGGCATCCAAAATGGAATCTTGCAGGGGATTGGTGTCTTGGTATTCATCACAGAGCACCTCACTAAAATGCTGCGTGGGGGCGATATGCTGGCGGTAGAGCAAGAGGAGATCGTTGTAATCGACATATTGATACTCTTGCTTGATGGCACAGAATTGTTCCAAGATATTCTCGTAAGCTAGGGCATAGGGTTCTTGCTCTGGCTTACGCACACACAGCCATGTAGCAAAGTCTTGCGGGCTTTGCGCATTGACATAGAGAGAATACAAATCGTAAAGATGACTCGCGGTGTAAAAGTTATTTTCAACATTGAGTGGACAGGTTTCGATAATGCTCTTGAGCAAGACATGCAATTCTTTGGGCTGCTTTAAACTCAAATGCGCATGGAACTCTCTCAGATGACGATAAGCTAGCGCATGAAAAGTACCTGCTTGGATATGCTGGGCGTGTGGCGTGTAAATTGCTAAACGCTCCCTCATCTCCAAACTAGCCTTATTGGTGAAAGTTAAGAGCAAAATCTCTTGAGGGCGTGTTCCATGCGCCAAGAGGTGTAGAATACGCCCCACGATCGTAGAAGTCTTGCCTGTGCCCGCCGAGGCGATCACCAAATTATGCCCGGGCTTGGCCTGCGTTGCCTCTTGTTGTTCTAAATTGAGTTGCAAATAAACCTACTATTTTTGAGCGGCCTCTACCTCGATATTGAGTGCAATCGCGTCGCCTACGCTGTGGATAGAGGTGCTAGGAGCGAATTTGAAATCTGCGCGGTTGATCTTGCCATTGAGGGAAAAACCCAGTTTCTTGCGGCCATTTTGCTGGGCTATGCCTCCAATTTCAGCTTGTAACACCACTTTGTGGGAAACCCCCGCGATATTCAAGGTGCCCACTACACGCCCGCGCTTGGAGTCTAGCTTTTGATATTCATGCATTACGAAGTGGAGATCGGGGTATTCTGCGACTTTAAAGAAGTCATCCGAGCGCAGGTGTGTATCTCTCTTGGAGTTGCGCGTGTTGATGGAATCCGCTTTAATGGTGGCTTCTAATTTCTTAAAAGTATGGCTGGCTGGATCGTAATCGATGATTGCGCTGTAGTCCTGAAAATCGCCACGCACACTGCTAACCTTTAAATGTTTGACCTTAAAACCCACATGGCTGTGAGCCTTGTCAATTTCATATTCCTGGGCTACCAACCCAGCACTCAAAACACATGACACAAACAAACATTGTAAAACGCGTTTCACTGACTTCCTTTTTTTTGTAAGATGTGGGCATTATAACACAAACTTCTCATTGACATACTCTCCCATAACTAAAGTTAGGGGATTCTAGCTTTAGTGGAGATCGCGGCTTCAAGCGGGACAGCTCCGTTTGGAGTCTTACACTCCCTATTCCAAAGGTTGATGCCCCAACCCCAAGGGTATTACCCCTTGATTGCACAAATATTAGCACAAGCCTGCTGGTGCTAGCCTTATGGCGCGAGTGGTAAAACCAACATAGAATGCCTGCTAGGCATTCAAATTGGTTGCGCCACACCCCTATATCCTCACAATGCCTTAGCCTGCCTTTAAAGCTGTGGGGTGGAGGCTCTTATTGTATAATGGGCGCTTTAAAAATATAAGGAGGCACTATGAAACTAGCTAAATTTGCTTTAACTTGTGATGGGGAGAAGATCACCAGCCTAGAACAGCTCAAAGAGCATTTTAATCTCTTAGATGTACTGGAGCACTACAAAACGAATACTTTGTGGCGTTGGCTTAGATCAAGGGGGTATCAAAATGAATTAGCAGGCATAGAGGCGATCACAGCTACGCAAGATACAGAGATTTTAAGCGCGCTATGTCAGGTGTTTGGAGTAGAGGCAGATCAACAGATGATCCAAGAGGTGTTGGAGGATCGAAAGAATATGGAGGAAAAAGAGGCGTTAAAAGCGGAGATAAAGGGTCTTAAAGAGCAAATTAAGACCTTGCAATCACCCCCTACAACAGCAAATCCTTGTCTGGAGGAAAGATTAAAGATTTATCAAAACCTTAAAGATGAGCTTTTAAAGCCTAGAGGTCTAGCAAGGGGTAAGGCAACCTTGAAAGAATTGCTAGAAAATTATGCAGATTTTTTAGAACAAGACAAACGCGAGATCGCTGATCGTCTATATACACTGGGCGATTCTACTAATGATGAAGCGGTTGCTCTCCAAAAAGTAGCAGGCTGGATTATGGGTAGTGTCTTAAGTGCGGTAAAGACAGGTGGCATTTTAGAAAACCCCGCGCTTGCTGAGAAGAGTTGCCAAGCTCTATTGTTCTACTTTTTAGCTCATCCCATTTTCAAAGCAGATGAACTTGATCAGTGGAGTCATTGCTTGCCATATTCTTTAAGTGATATGGCTGAACTTTTGGGCGTAAGAACCCGCACAATCACTTTAGATTTTGACACTTTGCAAGCAAAAGCCCATGTCTTTGGGAGGATTGTTTGTTTTGAAAATTCTCTATGGTTGGATGGTATACGATTTGTAGATAAAAATAACCAACCGCTTAAACACATCGGAGGTAGCTTATTTATCTCTGATGCCATAAAGATTATATTGAACGGCGACTTATTAGCACTCAGCGCAAACCATAGAAGAGTACTAGGCATACAGACTTTAGACTATCTTGAGCTCGATCTCTAAGGACTCCCATGCCCACAGATTTGACCTATCAGTCCAAAAGGCTTAAAATAAAGTGGTGTATGAGAGGAGGTTAAATGCCCAACAACGAGCATAAAATCTTTATTAAAACATCCCTAGAAAATATCAGAAAAGCCCACAATGAAAATTATTTAAGTATTTTTGCTGGGGCTGGAATCAGTGTTGGTTCTGGTTTGCCATCGTGGGACAAATTGATGGAGACCTTTAGAGAAAAACTTTATGGCAAGGTGGAAAGAGATGAGGATTATCGTATGCGTGCCGAGAAGTTTCTTGAACAACATAGCATGCCATCACCGAAAGAATTAGTAGACTTTATAAAGGAAGTTGAAAAAAAGCTTAAAAAAGAACTCCGTGATGAGATCAAGAGGGGTGGAGATTATTATCCTGTCTTGGCTGAGAAGTTTTTTAATCAATTTGGACATAATTTTTATTACCAAACACTAGGAGAGCTAATTCCTAGCCATGTCCAACCAAATAACCTGCATTTAAAAATTGTAAAACTCAATCTTAAGAATCTCATCACAACGAATTGGGACAACTTGTTTGAAAAAGCCATTAATGAAGAGGGTATGTTTTTTGACATCATCAAGTCAGATGCAGATATGGGAAACTCTACGGGTTTTTCAAAACTTATTAAGATGCATGGAAGTTTAGATAGGGAAAATATTGTTTTTTGCGACAGAGATTATTTAGAATACAGCCAAAATTTCCCCCTCATTGAGAGCTATATCGAAGGGGTCTTCTCGACCGATCTTGTTGTTTTGGTGGGTTATTCTCTAAGCGATCCCAATGTCAAACAGATTATTTCTTGGGTAACTTCTTGCTCAGAGAATATAAAACCAATTTACTTTATTAAAACAGATGCCGCATTTGATTGGATTGAATTTGAGTTTTATAAAAACAAAAATATTCATGTCTTGTATCTTTCTGAAATTTTTGGCGAGGGATTAGATAAGGAGCAAGAACATGTAGAGGAATTAAAAGATTTCTTTAAAGAAATCAAAAAAAGAGAGGAAAAAGAGTACGATTTCGCACCGATCTTAAGTGATCGGGAGATAGAAGACATCGATCGCGACTTTACATATTTTAATTTCAGCGCATTAGAGGCAAGAATTAAAAATTTAGCAATGTCTAAGGGAGCATCGCTCAGAGATAAACTCTTAATGTGCTTTTTGCGTTTTGAAAACCGCGCTGATGATAAGAATATGTTAGATATTTACCCACCACCATACAGAGAAATATCAAAAGAAGCTTTTAAAAATAGAGAGTTAAAAATATGGTTTCTGAGTGAATTTAATAGATTGGATTTCTACCCTAGTCTGCATAGTGAGCGCAACAGCGATGAGTGGGTGGAGAAATTCTTAAAACTACCTCTAAGCGAAAAAGAAAAGTTACAATTCGTTATCCAACTTCCTAGTTACTTTGATCGGCAACTCATTGATATATACCACTCACTAATGCAAGTCTTAAAAAAGCGTTCATACGAAGAGAATGATTGGTTTTACATTGAGGAAATCGAGCCCGGATCCTTATTTTCTCACGATCATGAAGACTCCTGCTCAAAAGAAGCATTACGAGTGCTCCGAGATTTTGATCGAACCAGAATTGGCAACTGCCTGACCATTCCAAAATTTGAAAAATATAGGACACTCTATACAAGAGCCATTGAGTGTTGTTGGTGTGCAATCAGTTTAAGGGCTCTGTCAGAAAATGAAACAATTTTTAGTCATAGCATTAGGTATTTTCTTACTGGGGAACTAGAAGATATCTTTCGAATATACATCACCAACCCGGCTTTTCGGATTAAAATCGATCAAGAATTTTTAAAGAAGGTTTTTACAAATATTTGTCATAGCTTCAAAGAACATGGGAGTTTTACACCTAGAAACGGCGAATGGTTTAAAAATTTCCTCTTGTTAGCATCACATTGTGTGCTCGAACGAAATACCTTTGAGAGGATATTAGAGGAGGTTAATGACAAGATCAAGAAAGGTTGGATGAGTTCTACCCACTATGGCCAATTTGGGGAATTTATATTCGGACAATTTGAGAATGATGCGCTCAATTGGCACAAAGGTTTAGATTTGTTATTGTCTTTTCTCAATCTTTTTGTTGAAAATAAGGCGAATTTAAATGATTGTGATATGGCAGCGGAGTCAATTTTTCCAATGATACTAAGAAAAATACAAGGAATCGATGCAACACACAAAAATCTGATTATCGACTTTTTAAATACCATCCACCAAAATTGCAAATATGTCTGTGTATTTGACACTAGCGAAATTAGGGAATCTAGCCCTGCTCCAAAACCACCTCTTGACTTAAAGAACTTGAAAGTGAAGTTCACATTAATCAGAGACAACTCTCCATTCCTCCCTCTCATCAAAGCCCTTTACCGATCCAGCGATGAGGATGTCAAAAAAGCCATAAAAGACAAATTACAATATATCTTAGATCACAAAGAGGATTACGCGCAAACTAAGGCGAGTGAAAAATATTGCAAATGGCTTAAGGAATTGATTGAGAAACTGGATAATGTAGCTTCCATGTAATTTGCATACTTTAAGTCTTTTATGCAGATTGAAAGGCAAAAAGTCCTATAATAGAGGTTTATTTTTTAAGGAGGATTATATGAAATTAGCTAAATTTGCTTTAACTTGTGATGGGGAGAAGATCACCAGCCTAGAACAGCTCAAAGAGCATTTTAATCTCTTA
>NZ_JAERIS010000034.1 GCF_017979425.1 Helicobacter salomonis
TGTAGCGTCAGTTTGTCTAGCGTATAATCTAGGAAGAGTGTTACTAGAACATGTGAGAGAAGTTTTAAGCCACAACCCTGCGACTTTCTTCCCATGGCTTGCAGATGGCTTCAAGTGCGGTGCAAAGACCCTAAGCTTCTTTTGTGTCTGTTTGTCTACTTTCGCCGGCTCGTCCTCTTTTTCACATACAAGGCACAGGAAATGATCACCCAGATTATTTCTTTTAATGGCTAAGGTCTTGGGTTTGCCTACAAAAGGACTTAGGGGTGTAGAAAGATCACAAAAAAGCACTGATATACGCTACTCATGGGAGTGCTATTTGTGTGATATGGGGGCAGAGTTTTGTTGTGCTCTAGAGTTGACATACTCTCCCATAACTAAAGTTAGAGGATTCTAGCTTTAGTGGAGATCGCGGCTTCAAGCAGGGCAGCTCCATTTGGAGTCTTACATTCCCTATTCCAAAGGTTGATGCCCCAACCCCAAGGGTATTACCCCTTGGTTGCACAAATATTAGCACAGCTATGTTGGTGCTAGCCTTATATCAAGGGGTAAAAACGCAATCTTTCAATCCTCAATCCTCTCTTTTGTATTCATAAATAAAAGGCACAGGGTGGTAATCCACCACTCTATTACCACAAGCTCCCATGCCAAAAAAGGCATCTTGCCAATTAGCCCATTTGTGTTCTTGGTGCTTCTCTTTGGGGCTGGAGCAATCAAGATTGACATAATAAGTGCCCTTAATGGCAAAATAATTTTGGAACAAGGCAATTTTAGCGGCGTTGTTTTGGCGGCAACGGACTTGTTGGTTAAAGGTTTGGATATCGCCATTGTTATCGGTGTTTCGCTCATCCGTGAGGATGATATGCAGATTTGCCTTTTTAAGCATTTGGGGAAAATCCTCCACAATGCGCTGGCTTTGAGCGAAAATCTCCATATTACTATCAAGCGCACTGGGTAAGACAATATAGAGGTCTTTAGCTTGGGGGTTTTGAGAAAGGATCGTAACGATTTGAGAGGTAGGAATGAGATCAAAAAGGGCGTTAAAATCGCGGTGGTAGTAGGCATCATTAGCCTTTTGCATCTCTTGCATGCTCTGCCTAATCATTTGGCGGGCTTGCTTAAATCCACCAGAGGGGTTAGTGAGTTCAATACCCAAAGTGTTGCCCTTGTCTAAAATCCATGTGCTATAAGTGGTGGTGCGCACACCCCAACCATAGAATGCGCCTTGATGTGCTTGGCTATAATCCTTGATCTGGGCGATGTTAAAATCTGTCCCTTCTAAGGGTTTTAGAGATAAAAGGGCGATGTCTCTAGGGTCGGTTTCTTCTCCCTCATCATCCCCTTCAGGCACCTTATTGTTTAACATATCCCTAATCTTAGGGGGCGTGTTCTCATAGGCGCGCGCCTCTTGTATTCTCTGCTGGATATAGGTTTTCTCTTGGGGCGTGGCGCGCTCTAAGAAATCTTGAGCCCTGTAAGCTTGGCTGTTATCTTTACTCACTACAAAGACATACAATTTGTCATATACTTCAGAGCGCACTGCAACCACCACATCAAACTTAGCATTTAAACTCGTGCGCTCTTTTTCAAGGGGATTAGCACCTAAAAATTTAGACAACGCCTGTAAATTATCCTCACTAGTAAGCCCACTGGCAAGCAAACTGCCTATACAAAGGCATAATAACATTAACAAACGCATGACTAATCCTTTTTAGGGAGTGTGTAAAAGAGGGGCAAGAAGAAAGCCAGATCATCTGAATCTGTAACGCGATTTTTAGCAAGCCCCAATCTAAGGGTCAATCTGATGTTTTGCGTGATGCGTGCCATAGTTTTATGTTCTAATGTATGAGTCTCTGCTTCATTATCCAACACATCAGAGTCTAAAAACCGCGTGCATTGTTGCAAACGCGCTATGGTGCTAAGGTGTTGCGGGTTTTGTTGAAAATATTGTAAGCAAAGAGCTGCCCCCAAGAAGAGAGTATTCTCCACATCTTCACTAGGGTATCCTCCTAATAATACCACATGCACCCTTGCCTCTTTGGTGAGCTTTTCAAGCTTAGCTACAATCTCTTTGGACGGGACTCCTTTAGAGATGTAATAGACCTCCCTAGAGGGGTGCTGGGATGGGGATTCTAGGGTGATGATGTTTTTTGGAGGCAGTGCCTTGATAAATGCTTTAAAATCCTTAGCATGCGTGGCGATAAAACGCTCCTTTTGCAAGGGGTCATTATGCTTTGCTGCTTGCTGACGCAACTCTAGGATTTGCTTGTAATCTCTTGGATCGGGTAAAACTAGCCCTCCGTTGGCAGCTAACATTAAACTACTTTTGGGATCCCATAAAGACACTTCTTGCTCTTGGGTTTGCACATTCTGCGCTAACAAGACATTAAAAGAGGTGGCGTGTAAGGGCACTTGTTTTAAAATCATAAACACTTCCTTTGGCTTGGAAGAGGGAACAAAATGCAAATACACCCGTTTGGTGGCTTTGGTGTCAAAATTTGAGGGGTTAGCCCCAAGCATGGAAAGTAAGCAGAGCCAAATGAGGGTTATAGATGGACGCATATGGTGACCCTTGTTGTTGTTTTCTTTCAAGCAAAAAACCCACCCCTTTTTAGCAATTGTAATGAACGCCACATAGTATCCTTGTAGTCTAGTTACAGCGTATAGCCTTTTCTTCAGGTTTTATATCCTAAGAGAATGATTTTATACCTGTTTTGTGGCTACATCTCGCGTATCGATTTTATACATCCTTAATTATGTTTGTGCGGAGCTCTGTGTGACACTTAAAACTTGCGGGCTGTAATGCCCGGGCAGATAGTTTTTATCGTTACTAAATATCACAATCACATCTCAATAGGAAGAATGTGAAGGCTGAAGACACTCAGTATTTTAGTTAATCTGTGCAACACTTCTCTTAAGCAATATCGAAAGGAGAATGCATGCAAAAAATGTCTCAAGAATGTGTGCGGTCGTGGAAGGCGTTCGTAACCATGCGAACTAAGGTCAGTTGGTGGCTCGCTGTCGGGGTTTTTGTGTGCTACTACGCATTTGTATTGGGGATTGGACTTTTTCCTGAAGTCTTAGCCTATCGTCTAGGGCCTAGTGCCATTACACTGGGCATCATGGCTGGAGTTTTTCTGATTCTGCTATGTATTGCGTTGACAGGACTCTACACCTTTTTGGCAAATGAATACTTTGATCGTAGGCAGGCGGAAATTCTCGATCAGCTCAAACAGAATGGCGCATTGGAGGGCATGCAGCATGGCCAAATTTAAATTCTTATTCATATTCATTGGGTTATGTGGCGCAGGTGTTCTTGGAGGTGCGGGTTTTTCAGACATGCAAGTGAACAAACAGGCATTCAACCCGACAGCTGTTTCCATGTTTGCTCTCTTCGTGTTAAGCACTCTTTTCATCACCTATTACTCTAGTAAGAAAAGCCAGAGTGCCAGCGGTTTTTATACTGCAGGGGGGAATATCACAGGTTTGCAAAACGGAGTCGCTATCGCTGGAGATTATATGAGTGCGGCGAGCTTTTTGGGTATCACAGCTTTGGTGTTTACCAATGGCTTTGATGGACTGATTTACTCTGTAGGATTTTTAGTTGGATGGCCCATTATTCTATTCTTGATTGCTGAGAAATTCCGCAATCTTGGTAAGTTTACCTTTGCAGACATCACGGCCTATCGACTAGAATCCAAACCCATCAGGCTTCTCTCTGCCATCAGTGCTTTAAGTGTTGTGATTTTTTATTTAATTGCGCAAATGGTAGGAGCAGGGCAGCTCATTCAATTGCTGTTTGGACTTCCCTATTCTCTAGCAGTAATATTAGTTGGTATTTTGATGATCTGTTATGTCGCTTTTGGGGGCATGCACGCCACGACATGGGTCCAGATTATCAAGGCAATTCTACTTTTGTTGGGAGCCAGCTTTATGGCTGTGATGATTTTGTATCTCACCAAGTTTGATCTCAGCTATTACTTTGCCCAAGCCATCAAACACCACCCAAAGGGTGAGGCCATCATGGCTCCGGGCACTTTTTTACCCAACACAACTGCAGCGGTATCCTTGGGACTTGCGCTCATGTTTGGGACAGCGGGTTTGCCCCATATTTTGATGCGCTTTTTCACAGTTAAAGATGCCAAAGAAGCGCGTAAATCCGTCTTTTATGCGACTGGTTTCATTGGTTACTTTTATATTTTGACCTTCATTATTGGATTTGGTGCCATTGCATTGCTCTACGCACACCCTGACTTTGTCAACTCAGATGGCACTTATAATGGGGTGAAAAACATGGTGGCCATCAATTTAGCAGGAGTGGTAGGAGGGGATGTGTTCTTGGGCTTTATTAGCGCCGTAGCATTTGCGACCATTTTGGCCGTTGTCTCTGGATTAGCAATTTCAGGGGCTGGGGCGATTAGTCATGACTTGTTCGTCAATGTCTACAAGGGGGGAGTGTGCGATCCCAAATTGGAAATAAAGGTTACCAAAGGTGCCACTATTTCATTGGGCGTGCTAGCCATTATCTTGGGGCTCGTGTTTGAGAACCAAAATGTCGCCTTTATGGTTGGGCTTGCCTTTGGTATTGCTGCCAGTGTCAATTTTCCCATTCTCTTTTTAAGTATCTATTGGAAAAACCTGACTACAAAGGGAGCTTTCTGGGGTGGCTTGATTGGTTGGCTAGCGGTGGTTACCATGGTTTTACTCAGCCCTAGCATCTGGGTAAAAAGTTTCGGCCATGCGCAAGCCATTTTCCCCTATGATCACCCAGCTATTTTTTCCATGCCCTTGACTTTTATCCTAATTATCTTAATTTCCAAGCTCGATCGCAGCGCACGCGCGCAAGTGGATAAGGCTGGCTTTAAAGCCCAGGATTTTCGTGCACAGAGCGGTGTGGGTATTTCTAGTGCAAGCGTGCACTAGGGGTTCCAAAGAAAACTTCTAGGGGGTAGGTTTTATCTAGGGTTTTGAGCTCTAAGTAGGCGTTGATCGCCATAAACTCGTCCTTAGGGTGGCTATTCAAGCGTTCTCTGGCCTGATCAATCATCTCCAAATCGAGCATAACATAGAGAAAGCTCTTCTCAGCGTGCTCGTCCTTGGCTGCTAGAGCTTCGAAAAATTTAAAGCGTGCATCTGGAGCAAGGAAAGCCTTGGATTGCTTGGCCAAACGCAAATAGTCTCGCCCCTCATAGCCCACCAGAGTGCACAAACGCACCATTTCTTCTTGCTCTAGTATAGTTTTACCTTGCCAGTAAGTATCAAGGAGACGATCCAAAACATCTTTGTCTAAGAGTTTTTGAGCCCCTTTAAGTGCCTTAGCTAAGTCTTTGCTCGATCCACGCTCCATGATAGCGATGAGTGCGGCGCGCTTGATCTCTGGATTTAGGTCCTCACGCTTGAGAAAATCCTGCGCGTATTTGAGGTCTTGGTGAACTTGGTTACGCAGATTGTGGAGATAAAAGGGATTCTGAGGGGCAAAATCGTACTTGTGCAAATCTACGGCGCGATCCTCATTGATGTCTTGGTAATAGGTAAAAAGACGATCGATTTTCTCATACCCGCTTTCAGGGCTGCTTGGATCGGCATGGAGATTAAAACGACTAAGAACCTTAGAGAGGGTAGAAAAAGTAGGGTTATGGTAATGAGATTTGGTGAAAGTATTTTTGATATCCTGCTCTATGATCTGTTGCACGAGTTTATCTAGATCGCGCCGCTCATGGTAGCGAGAGAATAAGCCTGTAACATTGCCATAGAGCACAAAGAGCAATGTAAACCCAAAGAAGAGCAACACAATCCCCACAGCCCAAAGAGCAATGGGCAAATCTAAAGTGCTTGTAGAGATAGAAATGGAAAAATAACCCGGAGCGATGCCATGTACATACCAACCCAATACAATGATAAACAACAGCGTAAAAGCCGTATAATAACGCAGTTTCATAAGCTTCCTCCAAAACGCGCATTATAGCCTAAAGTAGCTAATAGCTCTATTTGTGGTAGGGGTGGTGGTGTAAAAGACTTAGTGCTCTGAAGATTTGTTCACATAGCACTAATTTAGCGATTTCGTGGCTGAATGTGAGTGCACTCAAGGAAAGAGTGCTGCATTGATCTAGAAAGGCCTTCTCAAATCCCAAAGCGCCTCCAATGAAAAAATGCACACGGGCATGCGCAGCTAAAAATTGGCTAAAACTCTCACTGGTATAACTAATGCCACTGGGGTGCAGCGCTAGAGCGAGTGTGCGTGGCTTGAGATAGGGGCTTAGGGCTTTGGTGTAGCTGACTTGATTTGCCCCCTTAGGAGGGATATCCACCACTTGCAAAGTCGCATTAAATTGCTGGCACTGGCGCTGGTAGTGCTGGACAAGGGGGATAAGTTGAGGATTAGGTTTAGCGATGGCGTAAATACAATAGGTCATGTGTGCGTGAGCATGCCTACCAGGTCACTGATACTCTTTTTAAGGTCTTTACGCTGGATAATCATATCAATCAAGCCATGCTCTAATAAAAATTCCGCACTCTGGAAACCTGGAGGCAACTCCGTTCCGATAGTCTGCTTGATCACACGCGCGCCTGCAAAGCCAATCATCGCGCCCGGTTCGGCAATGATGAGATCGCCCAAAAAGGCAAAAGATGCGCTCACACCTCCAAAGGTTGGATCTGTGAGCAGGGAAATAAAGGGCAATTTGGCCTCTGAGAGTTTGTTAAGAGCTGCACTAGTCTTGGCCATTTGCATGAGCGAATAAGTGGATTCCTGCATGCGCGCCCCCCCGCTGGCTGAGACGATCAAAAGAGCTTGTTGTTTTTTCACCGCTCGATCAATGGCACGCACGATCTTCTCCCCCTCTACAGAGCCCAAAGAGCCTCCCATGAAGGCAAAATCAAAGATCACGACCTGCATTCTGATTCCATTGATTTCCCCCTCTCCGCCAATCACTGAGCTAGGCCGCCCCGTTCTAGCCTGGTATTTCTTCACACGTTGTTTATAACTCTCTTTGTCCACGAAGTTGAGTGGATCGACGGGTTTAAGTTCTTTATCAAACTCGACAAAAGTCCCCGGATCGCAGAGAAAATCGATGCGATCGTTAGTCCCCATGCGAAAGTGGTAATGGCATTTCAAGCAGACATGATGTTTGGCAAACACTTCTTTGTAATACATCAGTGCATTGCACTGGGGGCATTTAATCCAATGGCTTGGCATGTCTTGTTTAGATGCTTGCACTCTGTTCTTCTTTAAGTTTTTTAGAAAATCCGCAAAACCCATATAATGACCTTAAAGAGTTAATGTGGGTTATGTTAGCACATTTAGTCTTGACAAAGCCTTGTAAAAATTGTAATATTACTCTTTCGTGCAAATGACCCGTTAGCTCAGCAGGTAGAGCAATTCCCTTTTAAGGAATGGGCCGCTGGTTCGAATCCAGCACGGGTCACCAGGCTCCTTCATCTAGTGGTTAGGATACCACCCTTTCACGGTGGTTACAGGGGTTCAAATCCCCTAGGAGTCACCACAGGTCGCTTAGCTCAGTTGGTAGAGCGCCACCCTTACAAGGTGGATGTCATAAGTTCGAGTCTTATAGCGACCACCATGGAGCGGTAGTTCAGCTGGTTAGAATACCTGCCTGTCACGCAGGGGGTCGCGGGTTCAAGTCCCGTCCGTTCCGCCACCTCATTTAAACAACACTCTCCGCAAGACCCCTTCATCTAGTGGCCAAGGATACCACTCTTTCAAGGTGGAAACGGAAGTTCAAATCTTTCAGGGGTCGCCACTATCTAGGGCATTCTAAAAAGAGTTCGAAACTTGCTTTATTGCGCAACTCTCGTTTGAAGTCCAGATTAATGGTGATTTCCTTGCTCTGTGCAAAAGTATCGATGAGTTGTTTGCTAACTACCACACGACAACCGGTAACATTGAATTTATAGGGGATTTTATCAATGATGATTTGAAAGCGCGTGGGCGTTCTAGGCTTGAGCGCATAGCGTTGGTAAGAAGTGTTGATACTGGCTTCTGTCTCAGGTTTTTGCGAGTATTTATAGGTATTAATTCGCCCCTCCACATTAGTGATTCGCGTTGCCGAATCGTTGAGAGAAAAGATTTGGGTTTGCCTCTTAGTAGACAATGTCTCCCCCTGCATGAATTTCTGCAATTTAAAGGAGTAAATCTCCAAGAAAAGTTTGCCATGGGATTCCATAACACCCACATCTTTTTGTTTTAAAGGATAATAGTTCTCTTGGGAGAATACAACCTTTTTAGGACCATCTCCCTTAACCTTGATGACTTGTTTGGTAGTAGTCGTGCTAGCTGATGGACTAGGGGATGGTGTAGCATGATTATGGTTAACCGTATTGGTGATATCTTCTTTGTAATTGAAATTATAACTAATAGGCTGGTTGGTGTAGGGATGTTGAGCGCATCCAAAAGAACCTAGAAGGATAGCAACACAGACCGCGACAACGCCATAAAGATTATCAGAATTGAGTGCCCCAAACACTTTTCTCATCAAAAAACCCTTCTTAAGTTTTAAAGCATATAATAGGTAACTATGTCTTAATTATAGGGGTTTTAGTAAACTTCATGCTTAAAGCAAAACCTAGCAATACAGGCTTAGGATGTCCGTGATCGCTCTTGTAGGTCGCCCTAATGTAGGGAAAAGCTCCCTATTTAATTGCCTAACTAAGGGCAGACGAGCCATCACCTCCGCAGTCGCAGGCACAACTAGAGATATTAAACCGGCCGTGGTTTCTCTAGGAGGGTATTTTGTGCGACTCTTAGACACTGGAGGTCTCGATCCTGGACATGTTTTAGGAGCCCAGATCACCAAACACAGCCTCGAGATAATCCAAACATGTGATCTCGTGCTCTATGTTGTAGATGGAAAGCAAATGCCCTTAGATGAGGATAAACATTATTTTCACCAGATGTGCCAAAAGGTGCAGCATTGCTTTCTCATTGTCAATAAAATAGATAATGATCAAGAGGAGATGGAGGCCTATGGTTTTGCGAGTTTTGGGGCGAAGGCGATGTTTTGTGTTTCAGCTAGCCACAATAGAGGTCTTCAAACCCTCATAGAGGCTGTGATCACTGCGCTAAATTTTCAAAAGACTCCTCAAGAGATGCTCCTCCACACGCCTGCGATTCAAGTGGGCATTATCGGACGCGTGAATGTGGGAAAAAGCTCCCTGCTCAATGCTTTAGTGCAACAAGAACGCGCCCTAGTTTCAGAGATCGCGGGCACAACCATTGACCCAGTGGATCAGAGTATTACTTACCAAGGGCAGGAAATTTGCTTCGTGGATACAGCGGGTTTGCGTCAAAGAAGCAAAATTCAGGGGTTAGAGAAATACGCCCTAGATCGCACAACGAAGGTGCTCGAGCAATCCCAAATTGCCATCTTGGTATTGGACGCTAGCACTCCCTTTGTAGAGCTAGATGAGAAGATCGCCGCTTTGGTAGATAAACATCGTTTGGGTGTGGTAGTTGTGTTTAATAAATGGGACATTAAGCATGCCAAGTTTGAGGCAATTATGGAGAATTTCACGCATAAGTTCAAATTTCTGCACTACGCGCCCACGATTACAGCCAGCGCGCTAGACAAGCGACACATTGAAAAAATTAAAGACAAAATCCTGGAGGTGTATGCACATTTTTCTAAACGCATTTCTACCAGCACACTTAATCAGGTCATTACAGAGGCAACTCAAAAGCATCCCCTGCCCAGCGACCATGGCAAGATTGTACGCATTTACTACAGCACTCAGTTTGCTTCCTGTCCACCCCAAATTGCTCTAGTGATGAATCGCCCCAAAGCCTTGCATTTTAGTTACAAACGCTATCTCGTGAATGTGTTGCGCCAAAAGTTCGGGTTTTTAGGTACTCCCATTGTCTTGAGCACACGGGACAAGAAAGCTCAGATCGAATCCTAATGCAATACCTAATCGATTTTTTGGAGGCAAGCGATGTCAAGCAGGCACGCATTTTCTACGCACTCAAATGTAGCGTAGAAGAGGCCTTGATTCTGCAATATTTAGCCAAAGAATATCTCAAAGGCCATGTGGAGGTGGAAGTCTTACCTCTATTAGAGGCTCTTTTCCAAACCCATGATTACCAAGCTCTCAATTATCTTGAGCATGTGAGAAATCTCTTAGAGCTCGAATGGATTTCCCAAGAAAAGCGCATTAAACGCTCGGAAGTCTTGCTCCTAGAATTAATGGATAGTTGCATTACCCTTAGTTCTGCGTTTTTCAAACTCGCCCAAGAAGGGCACAGCGCACACCCATTTTTGGATACCACTCCCTATGAAGATCATCTCGATTACTTCAATGACTGGTTTTTAAAAATTGACTTGCTACGCAAGCTCCAGCGACAAAAAACCCTCCAAGCTAGCACGCACACTCAGCAACAATTGCAACTTTTAGAGCACAAGATCAGGGCGCGCACAGAGCTCACCTCTAACCCTCTGTCCGTCCAAAAATTTTTACATAAACATGCCTTGAGTGCTCAGGAAACGACCCTCTTCTTTGCCCTACTTAAGAATGAGTACGGAGAGGATTACAGCAGACAAGAAGATACTTGTGATTTTAAAAGCCTGCTAAATTTACTCAGCGCAGATGGGAGTGCACGCCAGAGCAATGCTATTCTATTAGGCCCTCAGAGCACCCTCATCAAGAAACATATTATGGATTTTGAGGAACTGCTTGATCCCTTTGAGCGAGGAATGATTCGCCAATACTTTTTGCAAGAATGGGTGATCAATGCTATCACTGCACCTAACCCTCACATCAAAGGCAACGCCACCCTCAAGCATATTCTCAAAGATAGTGATATTTTCGAGGCCTTAGAACCCAAAGTAGGTTTAGATGCGGTTATTTTAAGTCAAAAAACTAGGGAAACCTTAGAAATTCTACGCAAACAAATGGAGCCTGCGATACAAGCACGCCTCAAAGCATGGGGAGTAAGAAGCGGAGCGCGCCATCATATCCAGGCTAAGATCATCTTCTATGGTCCTCCAGGCACGGGTAAAACCATGAGTGCGCTCGCCCTGGCCAAGAGCTTGAAAAAAGAAGTGTTGTGTTTTGATTGCTCTAAAATCCTCTCTATGTATGTGGGTGAATCCGAGAAGAATGTGCGCAAGATTTTTGACGATTACCACAAGATTGCCAAGCAATGCAAAAATCCTCCCATCCTCTTCTTAGACGAAGCCGATCAATTTTTAAGCAGTCGCACTACAGCGGGCAGTGGGGCAGATAAAATGCACAACCAAATGCAAAATATCTTTTTGCATCAGATTGAGAAATTTGAAGGGATGCTTATCGCCACCACTAATTTGTTAGAAAATTTGGATACTGCCTTTTCACGCCGTTTCAACCATAAAATCGAATTCAAACTTCCCACCTTTGAGCAACGCGTGCAGCTATGGCAACAACACCTGCCTCAAAATGCCCCCTACGCTCCTCCACATACCCTCAAAACTCTTGCTCATGCTCTTGCAAGGTATGCTCTAAGTGGAGGGCAGATTGCCTTGGTTGTCAAGAACACCGCCTACAGAGTTGCAACCTACCCACACCCCACTTTTACCCTAGAGGACTTTCTCGTCGAAATCAACAAGGAAAGACGAGGCAATTTTGAGGGCGCTAAAAATATTGGATTTGGGGTTTAGGCCTCTTATCCTAAAATTGTCTAAAGGAAATTTGTGAAGTTTGTCATTGCCAAAACCCAGCTAGAAAGCGCGCTCAAGGACCTGATTGCCTTTACTGATAAAAAGGATTCAAGCAACATTGCTTCTCATGTGTGCATGGAGGCGCAGCAAGATGTGCTAGTGTTGCAAGCCAATGATCTAGAAATGGGCTTGTGTTTAACTTTAGAAGTTAGCGCACAAGAGGAAGGTAGTGCAACCCTGAATGCAAGGCACTTGCTAGACATTGTGTCTAAATTAGAGTCGGGCGACTTGATGCTAGAGCGCCAGGAGGATTTTGTACATGTAAGCTTCAAGCGTTCTAAATTTAAGCTACCTTTATTTGACAAGGCATATTTTCCAGAATTCCCTGCCTATGCGCACCTGCCCCATGTGCATTTTAGCGACACTACTTTGGGCGATCACTTTAAAAAGCTTGCCCAAGTGATCACAACGAATGCGTCTAAGTACGAATTTACAGGTGTCCTTTTGGCACTTCAAGAAAGTTTAGAACTTGTAGCCACAGATACTAGACGGCTTTCTTTAGTGCAGATGGAGGTGGAAAAATTAAATACAGATACGCGCACAGAATTTATCCTTCCCAAGCGTGCCATGCTCGAGATCATTAAACTCTTTAGGGGAGATTTTGACATGTTTTACGAACCTAAAAAATCTGAAGATTCACAAGAAGCCAGCATGCTCTTTTTCAAGAACGCCTCAATGGTGCTTTTTTCCAAACTCATCAGCGGGAAATATCCCAGCTATCAGGCCATTATCCCCGCCAGTTTTGCACACCAAATCAATCTCAAGACCCAAGATTTTAAGGAGGCAATTAATGTTACCCATGCCTTGGGAGCAGTGACCAAGATCATCTTCCATCCCGATAAAATTGAGTTTGAATCCTCAAGAACAGAAAGCTCCGGCTTTGCTTCTACCTCCATAGAGGCCAAAACCCCCCTAGAGGGTTTTGTAATCCACGCCCAAGCACGCTACCTGCTCGATGCTCTCAATGCTCTCGCCACCCCCACTTTCGAGCTCTGTCTCAATGCTCAGGACACGCCCTTTGTGATCCGAAAAGATGCTTTTATGACAATCATCATGCCCGTGGTGGAATGATTCCAAGATCATGCTCTAGGCATACCCCATCTCTCCTCGATGCGCCCAAATTTCCAAATTCCATAGGAAAATGCCCACACGATGACAAAAACACCAACAATATAGTAGCCTAAATGCTCAAAATCCAAGTTTTGAATATAACCTAGCATGCCTGCAAACTCCCAGTGCATTTGTTCACTAAGCACTTGAAAGAGTTGGATAGAGCCAATTCCTAGCGCAACAATCACACCTAAACTTGTGATTGTGATATTGTAATAGATTTTACGCACAGGGGTCTTGAAGGCCCAATCATACGCCTTAACCATAAAAATCCCATCGCAGGTATCAAACAAAGTCATTCCGGCCGCAAAGGCGATGGGCAGGGCCAGCATTCCCAAAATGCTTGTTTCAATCGCCACGCCAGCCAAAGCCAAAAGGGCAATCTGGCTTGCCGTTCCAAAACCCAGACCAAAGAGAAAACCAACAGGGAAGACATGCCAACTCTTAGAAATAAAGCCAAATAAAGAGCTAAAGAAGCGTTTCATCAAACCATTTTCATCCAACATGGTTTCTAGGGCTTCTTGTGTGTATTTATTTTGGCGACTAGCTTTTAAAACCTTAAAGAGGTCTGCCAAGATAGACGCATTTAGAATACCCACCAAGAGCAAGAACAAGCCTGAAACCATCATACCCACCACACTGCCCACTTCCTCCAAGATGGGGGCATGGTGTTTAGCCCAGTGAAAGGCAAAGGCACTAGCCACCGTTACTAAAATCACCACGCTAGAATGCCCCAAAGAGAAGTAAAAACCCACCCCCATTGCATCTTGCTTTTGCTGGGTGAGTTTACGCACGGTATTGTCAATACAAGCGATATGATCGGCATCAAAGGCGTGTCTGCTGCCCAGAATATATGCCGTGAGTGCGGTGCCATAAAAGAGCGGATTATCCGCTAGGACTAATAAAACCAAAACCAGTAGATGTAAGAATAAAATTGCTAAAGCATAAGGTAACCACGAACGCATGTTAGAATCTCCATACTTTTTTGTTCAACAAATTCTAACATGATAACCATTCTTATTTCTTAATGCGGTTTGGCAAACCAACTAAGTTGTGTATTTTCTACACAGACTAAGCTCCAGCATTCCTACTCCACTTCTCTTCAATGCGCCCAAATTTCCAAACTCCATACGAAATAGCCCATACTAACACGAACATGCCCACGAGGTAATAGCCCAAATCCCCAAAATCTAAGTTTTGAATATAGCCTAATACGCCATCAAACTCCCAGTGCATTTTTTCGCTCAGCACCTGGAAAAGCTCCACCAAGCCAATGACCAACGCCACAATAACCCCCAAACTTGTGATGGTGATATTGTAATAGATCTTACGCAAAGGGGTTTTAAAAGCCCAATCGTACGCCTTAACCATAAAAATCCCATCACAGGTGTCAAACAAGCTCATCCCCGCGGCGAACAAAATGGGTAAGGAGAGCATGCCCAAAACACTGACTTTAACCGCAGCCCCAGACAATGCCATGAGCGCGATTTCACTAGCCGTGTCAAAACCCAACCCAAAAAGAAAACCGATGGGATAAAGATGCCAAGATTTAGAGACAAAGGCGAAAAGAGGTTTAAAGAAGCGTCCAATCAAACCTCTCTCTTGTAATTTAGCCTCCAATAGCTCCTGATTGTAATGTGCGTTGTCGCGGGTTTGTTTGAATATCCGCAACAAGTCTACCAAAATCGCTGCATTCAAAATCCCCACGATTAACAAAAACAAGCCAGAGACTAAAGTCCCGATAATCCCACCGATTTCCTTGAACATCGGGGTGTGTTCATTAGCCCAATGCACGGCAAAGGCAGTGGCGACGATCATCAAAAACACTACACTGGAATGCCCTAATGAAAAGTAGAAACCCACACCCATAGCATTCTGCTTCTGCTGTGAAAGTTTACGCACGGTATTGTCGATACAAGCGATATGATCGGCATCAAAGGCGTGTCTGGCCCCGAGCACATAGGCCCCTGTAGCAAGAGCGTAAAAACTAGGTTGATTAGCCATGACTAGGAGTATCAAGCCCACAAGATGCAACAACGCAATGACAAGCACATAAGGTAACCATTGGCGCACGAGAACCACCTCATTATTTTGAATTAAATAATACGCCATTATAAAATGTCTTAACAAACAGATACTAAATGATACTAGATATTCCAAGACAGACAATCCAAATCTTACAAGTCGCGTAAATTATGTTAGAATGAAGGCCTATTTATCAAGAGAAGGAGTTTTCATGGCTGTAAGTTT